>JANONS010000278.1:0-3738 GCA_031420915.1 Armatimonadota bacterium | reverse complement strand
CGGCTCGTCCACCAGGCTCGGCGTCATCGACTGCCGTGCCGGCATTTCAAACGAGTGCACAAACGAGTTGAAGCCCCCAAGGACCAGGAGGTGCCAGACCCGGACGAGATCGAGATAGGTGAGCAGGCCAAGCACCAGACTCGAGACCAGTGTGATCAAGTTCGTCGTCAGGAGGATCATGCGGCGGTCCACACGGTCGGCGATGACACCCCCCAGGAACGCGAAGAGCAGCCGGGGGACCGCCTGAGCGAGACCGAGCAGGCCGAGGAAGAGCGGGTTGCGCGTGAGCTGGTCCATCAGGTACCCCAGCGCGGTGAACTGCATCCACGAGCCGGTGTTGGAGACCACGAAGCCGGTCCACAGCAGGCGAAAGTTCCTGTACCGCAGCGGCGCGAACGGTGTGACGCGGGCAGGTGGCGCGATCGTCTCGGTCAAGACCTCGTCGGACACGGCGGCAGGCGTATGTGGGAGCGTCACTCCCAGGGTGAGGAGTAGCGCTCCTCCTTCCAGGGGTCGGCGTGGTTGTGGTAGCCGTTCCGTTCCCAGAAGCCCCGCCGGTCCCGTTCGATCAGTTCTAGCCCCCGCACCCACTTCGCGCTCTTCCAGAAATAGAGTCGCGGGACGACCAACCGCAGCGGCCAGCCGTGCTCCGGGGCGAGGTCCTCGCCGTTCGCCCGATGGGCGAACAGGGCATCATCCGCCAGCAGGTACTCCAACGGGAGGTTGGTCTCGTAGCCCTGCTCGGCGTGGATCATCACGAAGCGGACCTGCGGCTTCGGCCGGGCGAGGTCCAGAACGGTCTTGGCGGGCACGCCTTCAAATTCGACGTCCTGTTTGCTCCATGCGGTGACACAATGAATGTCGCACTTCAGCGTGATCCTCGGCAGGGCCATGAACTGTTCGTACGCGAGGACCACGGGGGTGTCCACCAATCCGTAGATCTGAAAGTCCCAGGTCTTGGGATTGAAGCGGGGGACGCTGCCATAATGCAGCACCGGCCACTTCGCCGTGACATTCTGTCCGGGCGGGACTCGGTCCTTGAGATCTGCTTTCTTCACAGGGTCACGCATGTCAGACTCCATCATACGGTGACTGATGAAGTTTGTGTGAAGACCGTGCCGCGCGGAGGTTGAAGGCGGTCATCGCGGCCTCGATGTCCTGGCGGATGAAGACCTCCACCGCGTCTGCGCCCCGGGCCACAGCCTCGTCGATCAGCGGGCGCTCGGCAGGGTCGAACCGGGTCAGGACGTAGTCGGCCGGGTCGATGCCCTCAGGGGGACGCCCGATGCCGATCCGGAGGCGAGGAAACTCCATGCTATCGAGCGTCTCGATGATTGAGCGCATGCCGTTATGTCCGCCGTCGCTGCCTTTGGCTCGTAGCCGGATCTGCCCAACCGGGAGGTCGAGGTCATCCAACACAATGAGCAGGTGCGCCAGCGGCAGGCGGTGGCGCCGGCGGAGGTCGGCGACGGCCGTACCGCTGACGTTGACGTACATCTGGGGCCTCGCCAGAAGCACCCGCTGGCCGTCCAGCGTCAGGGAGCCGCTCTCGGCCCATCCCTCTTCACGAAGCGACACCCGATGGCGATGCGCCAGGGTCTCGATGACCTCCGAGCCGGCGTTGTGTCGTGTGCCCCGGTAGCGGCGCCCGGGGTTGCCCAGGCCGACGATCAGTTTCATCAATCAAGCAAGGCGGGCGGTTCTGTTATTCACCCTCTTCAGGTGCCTTCTTGGCCGCTTCGGGTGCCTTCTCGGCGGACGCCGGTGCCCCTTCGACCGCCTCGGCCGGGACGGCTTCGGGCGCGGCAGCGGCCGACGGCGCTTCCTCAGCCCGCGGCGCCTGCACCGTCGCCACGACCTCCCCGGGGGGTGTCAGCAGGGTGACGCCCGCGGGAATCGCCAGGTCACCGGCGTGCAGCGCATGCCCCACAGTCAGCTCGGCGACGTCCACCTCGACATGCTCGGGGATCTGCGTCGGCAGACACTCCACCAGGACCTCGCGCAGGTGCTGCTCCAGCACACCACCGTCGACCACGCCCTTCGGCGTCCCCAGCAGGACCACCGGGACGTGCGTCTCCAACCGCTCCTCCAGGGAGATGGCCTGAAAATCGACGTGGATGATCTCGTGGGTGAAGATGTCCCGCTGCAGGTCCTTGACGATCACCAGCTGCTTGTCTTCACTGCTGTCGGCCCGAATGCCCAGGTCGATCAGCACGTTGAGGCCGGCATGGGTGTGCAGGGTCTCCCGAAGCGTCTTGGACGCCACGGCCACCGCGAGCGACGTCCGTCCGCGTCCATAGACGATCGCCGGAATTCGTCCGCCCTTGCGCACACGCCGGGCGCCGGTTTTGCCCGTCTCTTGACGGATATTGGCTTCGAGACTGACCCGTTCCATCCAACCCCCTCCGAGACGTGAACGGCCCCGCCACCCG
Organism: Armatimonadota bacterium; assembly: GCA_031420915.1. Classification (GTDB taxonomy): domain Bacteria; phylum Sysuimicrobiota; class Sysuimicrobiia; order Sysuimicrobiales; family Humicultoraceae; genus JANONS01. Next base: position 1,306 of record JANONS010000278.1, on the reverse strand, counting down.
GGGCCGGAAACCGGTGCGTATTATAGCATCTGTCTTCCTGGCCTGAAAGTTGAGGGCTGCGTCATCCAGCAGCCTAGTATCGTGCCCATCCCCCCAGGCCCCCCGGGACCCGCGCTCGATGGTACCGGGCAATCCACCCCATCGAGCGGAGGTGATACCGCTCGTGATAGAGGAAGCGGCCCAGCATCTTGCGGGCGCTCCACCAATGGTAGTCGGTCTTGACGATCCGCGCGCGTTCCTCGGCCGTCAGCCGGCGGAGCCGCGCCGCGGCCATCGTCCACACGCGCGCCAGCCGTTCCACAGGATCGGTCGTGCGGCCGAGATCGGGAAACGGGCCGAGGGCGAGCCGTTGCAGATACCGGCGCTCCGCGCCCGCAATGTGCTGCAGGTGCTGCTTGATCGTGCGTTGCTGGGCGGGGCGCGTCCACGCCAGGCCTTCGGGCGGCAGCAGAGCGACCAGCGCGAGCGTATCGGCCCGCATGAAGCGCATCCAGCGGAGGGCGCGCGCGATCTCCCCTCGGGTCACGGGTGGACGCTCAAAGCCGTGGAGCACATCGTACCCTCCCCAGCGCAGGCCGGCGCGCACCTCGTGCCGCTCGACCGGTGTGAAGCCGATGCTCCGGGGCGAGCGCACCCGTTCCCCATGCCGCCTCAGCCAGTCGAGATAGGCGGCGATCGCGTCGGGCAATGCCCGCAGGACCGCCCGCTCGGAGGGTTCGTTGAGAAACAGCCCCGGCAACTCCGAGACCCACACGGTGGACCAGCCGTCGCTCCCGACCTCAATGCTTGCGGAGAACGCGCTCATCCTCTTCAGTCCTGCACCGGCCGTATCCCGATGAACAGCCCCCGCCCCATCAAGCCCTCGCGGTCAACCAGGACGTTCAGGCGGCTGTCTCGCATCGCTGCCTCATACTCCTCAAAGGGAAAGAGCGCTAACTCGTGCCGCTCGGAAAAGTGCTCGATCCCCTCCGGAGTGGCCACGAGGTAATGAAAATCAAGAACCGACACGCCATCCTCCACCGCGCTGATGTTCATCCGCGCGATCTTGAGATCGGGCTGATTCACAAACAGCGCATGGGGACGTCCCACCTGGTAGCCGTCCAGCGTCAACCACGGTTCGATGATCAGGACGCCGCCCGGATGCACGTGCCGGGTCATCGTCTGGATGGCCTGACGGAGCCGGGGCAGCGTCTTGACCTCGCCGATCGCGCTGAACAGGCAGACGACGACATCAAACCGGCGGCGGAGGTCAAAGTCGACCATGTCCCCGTGGTGGAAGGGGATGTCCGGGTGCTTCTGCCGGGCG
>JANONS010000277.1:0-17001 GCA_031420915.1 Armatimonadota bacterium | reverse complement strand
TGAGTAGGGGAGCGTCGCCGGTTCGAAGAACCCCTGCCGCCGCATGTCTATCGCCTTCGCGGCCACCCGATCCCGCACGTGGTGCCAGAACGGGTCCGAAAAGAGATCGGACGGCTCGGTCAGAATCCCCTCATGCATCGAGAACCCTAGAGCGGAGACCATCGGGCAGCAGAAGAAGGTGGAGGCAGGCGTATTGATCGGCACCGGCATCAGCGGCAAGTTGTGACTCCCCCGCGTGTCGCCCGCCACGAACGCGCCCAGGGCAAACGGAGGGCCGAACTCTTCCGTCGCCGGGAAGATCTTCTGAACGCGGACGATCGCGACGGGGTCGTCCTTCCCCACATAGCGGCCGGCGATGTTGCGCAGACGCGAGGTGGCGACGCTTACCGCCTGCTCACTGGGGTACCTCCGGGACCAGATGGAATCGATGGCGTAGCGGTGCGTGTCGCGCAACAGCGCCGCGATGTCGTAGAGACGCTCCGGCGCGTTCAGCACGATGACGCGGTCGCCCTCCGTGTAATCCACATCCATGATGTGGAAGGTGAATCCTTCGTGCAGCGCCTCAGACAGGAGCAGTCCCGGCGAGTACATCGGGTCAGCAAAAGCCAGGTACAGGGGTAGGTTGAACGCCCCGGGCTCGGTCTTGTCCGCCGCCAGAACCATGAAGGCCTCACTGGGGCGCTCTTCGAACTCGATCTCGGCGTCGCCCGGCCCCAGCCCGCGGACGTTCCCGGAGAAGGCATCCTTCAGCAGGTCCTGCCCGGCCCCGTAGAGCCCCTGGGCCTTCGCCTTCTCCGTGCAGGCCAGGAAAGTGTCCCAGGCCAGCTTATGGACGCGCGCGTTCCCCACCCCGTGGGTGTGGGTCATGATGAAGGCGATGTCGTCGCCGGTATGGGTGACGTGGGCGTCGATGAGCAGCGAGCCTTTGGCCCGCTCAATCTGCTCGTGCGCGACGGCGAGGACGGCCGCACTGGGGACGGTATGGCCTCCGATCGCCCCGATATCTGCCTTGATCACACTGACGGTGATCCGCATGTGTGGCCTCCTTTCGAAGGGGCGTCCAGCGCCCGATCAGAGAGCAATCTAGAGAAATTGTACCGTCTTTCCCCGACCCTTGCCAGCCGGCCTGGCGGGTGGTCTCCCGGGCGCCGGATCAGGTCCCGCGAGCAGGGCTCGTATAAGGAAAGCGAGCAGGCCTCGTAAAGGAAATGTGGAGGAAAGGGCGAACACAGGGGCAGGATGGCTACGGGGCGGGTTCGGGTCAACCGGCTGACGGTCGAGCGGGAAGCGGGTCGCGTGCGTGTGGATGTGGAACTGGCGCACAACGACCGGACGATGCTCGGACACGCCGAGACGGGGGAGGGGGAGCGGGGGACCGTGCGGGCCGCAGCGGCGGCGACGGTCTCAGCGCTCAACCTGCTGCTCCCCGAGCCGTGGCGCCTCCGGTTCGACGAAGCTCAGATCCAGCCCATCGCGCAGCGCGACGCCATTATCGTCCAGCTCCGACTCCGGTCAGAGGAGGTGGAAGAGCCCCTGGTCGGCAGCGCCGTCAGCGACCGCATCCCGGAGGAAGCGGCCGTGCGCGCGGTGCTCAACGCAGCAGAACGTCGCACCACACCCCTGATGTCCTGAGGGGCTGTTCGCGGTCCGCCGCACGATGCGGAGGATCGCCTCTGGAGGCTACGGTTGCGCTCGCCAACCCAGACGCGCATCATCGCTCTGGTCAATCAGAAAGGCGGCTGCGGGAAGACCACCACCGCGGTCAACCTCAGTGCCTCCCTCGCCCTCGCCGGGAGGCGGACCCTCCTCATCGACCTCGATCCCCAGGCCAACGCCACCATCAGCGTGGGCGTGGACCCGGCGACACTCACCCGGACCATCTACCACGTCCTGATGGAAGGGGAGGACGGTCAAGGCGGGACGCTCGCGGATATCATCACGGACACGAAGGTCAAGAACCTCCAGGTAGTGCCGGCCTCGATCGACCTGGCGGCGGCCGAGATTGAACTCGCCCCCCGCATTGGGCGGGAGAACCCCCTGCGCAAACGACTCGGGCCGGTGGCGGAGCCGTTTCACTACGTTATTCTTGATACGCCGCCGTCGCTGGGCCTGCTGACCCTCAATGCGCTCGTCGCCTGCGACGGGGTGATCATTCCCATCCAGACCCATTACTACGCGCTCCTCGGGATGCGCCAGCTGCTGCAGACCCTGAAGATGGTCCGGGAAGAGGTCGGCCATCAGGTGGAAATCATCGGCGTGCTGCCTACGATGTTTGATCCGCGCACCAACATCAGCAACGAAATCCTCCAGGGCATCCGCGAGCGTTTTGGCGACGCGGTCTTTCGGACCACGATCCACTTCAACATCAAGCTGGTGGAGTCGTCGATGGCCGGCGCGCCGCTCTTTGTGCAGCAGCCCGACTCGCGCGGTGCCCAGGACTACGTGAGCCTGGCGAAGGAGGTCATCGCCCATGAACAAAGGACGCGAGGAGCTGCGGCGCGGCATTAGAGAGGTCATCGAGCACGCATCGCGCGAGATGGATGCGCTGGCGAACGAACCCGTCCTGCCCGCGGGGACACGGTCGGCGGAGGCTCGTCCGATCCTCCGCCTGGTACGCGATCCCGCAGTCCCATCCCCCGCCGCACCCAGTCGGGCAGTGCCGCCCGCCCAGCCTGCCGGCGTGGACCTCCCCGAAGTGTCGGTGATGCTCCCGAAGAAAGGGGTCTGCCAGGCGTATTTCGTCAACCACCGGTGCTGGGAGCTCCCCGAGGCCTACTGCAACACCGCTCTGCACGTCTGCATGACGCGGGAGTGCCCGGTGTACCACCTCTATAAGGGAGAGTTGGAGCGCCGGTTCGCCGCGAAGTTCGCCCATTTCTGGTAACCGCTCCCTGGTTCCGATCGAGACTCTCCCGAAGTATCTGGGGCAAGAGATCGAGATCCGGGGCTGGCTGCACAATCGCCGCAGCAGCGGCGGGATTCACTTCCTGCTCATTCGGGACGGCACCGGCATCGTGCAGGCGGTGCTCAGGGATGCCGACGCGGACGCGGAGACCTTTGCGCGCGCCGATCACCTGCCGCAAGAAACCAGCCTTATCCTCTCGGGGGTCGTGCGGGAGGACCGGCGGGCCCCCGGTGGCGTCGAGGTGGTCGTGCGGTCGCTGCGGGTGATTCAGGAGGCTGAACCCTACCCCATCACTCCGAAGGAACACGGGGTGGAGTTCCTCATGGATCACCGCCACCTCTGGCTGCGCGCGCCCAGGCAGCACGCGATCATGCGCGTGCGCGCGGAAATCATCCGCGCCGCCACGGCCTATCTGGACGGGCAGGGGTTCCTGCGGGTCGACGCCCCCATCTTGACGCCGGCGTCGGTGGAGGGCACCACGACCCTCTTTGCGACCGATTACTTCGACCTCGGCAAAGCCTACCTGACCCAATCCGGCCAGCTCTACAACGAAGCCGCAGCGGCGGCCTTTGGGCGCGTCTACTGCTTCGGCCCGACGTTCCGCGCCGAGCAGAGCAAGACGCGGCGCCACCTGACCGAGTTCTGGATGCTCGAACCAGAGGCGGCTTTCCTGGATCTCGAGGGCTGCATGGCCCTGGCAGAAGCCCTCCTCTGCGCCATCGTGCAGCAGGTGCTTGAGCGCCGGGCGGAGGACCTCAAAACGCTCGGGCGAGACCTTGAACCCCTGGGGCGCGTTCTGCCTCTCTTTCCCCGCATCTCGTACGATGACGCGCTGTCCATCCTTAAAGAGGAAGGGAAGCCGGTCCCCTGGGGAGAGGGCTTCGGAGGTGACGAGGAGACGGTTATCTCCTCACGGTTCGATCGCCCGGTCTTCGTCCACCGCTATCCGGCCACGTGCAAGGCTTTCTACATGCAGCCCGCTCCCGACCGTCCGGAGGTCGTGCTATCCGCGGACCTGCTGGCCCCGGAAGGCTACGGGGAGATCATCGGCGGCGGGCAGCGGATCCATGACCTCGCGCTGCTCCGGCGGCGGCTGGCAGAGGAGAATCTGTCGGAGGATGTCTATGCCTGGTACCTGGACCTGCGGCGGTACGGGTCGGCGCCGCACAGTGGCTTCGGTCTTGGAATCGAGCGCACGGTGGCCTGGATCTGCGGCCTGGAGCACATCCGAGAAACCATCCCCTTCCCACGGCTGATCAACCGACTCTATCCTTGATAGATTCGCTTGTGGCCTGGGTTTCGGCGTGCTATAGTCGAAAGGTATTGTCGGCCTGGTTCTGCCGGGCCGCCCGCCGCTGGTTGGAGTGGGTTACGACCCGCTCTTTTTTTTAGCAGAGGTTTGCCAATGGCACGTCCGGCACTCACACAGCAGGTGGAGGAGATGGCGCAGCCCATCGCCAGGCGGATGGGCCTCGAGGTGGTCGACGTCGAGGTGCTGGGCGAGGGGCCCAGGACGGTGCTGCGGGTTGTCGTTGAGGGACCGCAGGGGGTCACCATGGAGGAGTGCGCCCAGGTGTCCGAGGTCGTATCGCGGCAGCTGGACCTGCGCGACCTGATCCCGCACGCCTACACGCTGGAAGTCTCCTCTCCTGGGCTGGACCGACCCTTGAAGCGGGACGCGGACTTCGACCGGTTCGCCGGCCGCCTGGCGGAAGTGTGGACCGCTATCCCCATCGATGGGCAGCGCCACTTCAAGGGACGGCTCATGGGTCTGTTGGACGGGCAGCTCAAGCTCGCCGTCGGGCCGCCCAACCGCCAGCAGACGGTGTGGCTGCCATACGATCGGGTGGCGAAAGCCAGGCTGATCGTCGACGAGGAAACGTTGAGGAAGGATCTGGCTGGAGGAGGCATGTCGCAGCGATGAACGTCGAACTCGTGCGCGCCCTGGAGCAGCTGGAAGAGGAGAAGGGTATCAGCAAAGATGTCATCGTCGAGGCGATTGAGGCAGCCCTGCTCTCCGCCTACAAAAAGAACTTCGGCGTCACCGCCCAGAACATGCGGATCGAGGTGGGTCGCGACACTGGCGAGGTACGAGCGTATCAGATCCGGACGGTGGTCGAGCAGGTAGAAGATCCTGCGGCCCAGATCGCGCTCGCCGAAGTCCAGCAGTATGACCCCACCGGCGCCATCGGCGACATGGTGGAACTGGAGGTGACGCCCAAGGACTTCGGCCGGATCGCCGCCCAGACCGCCAAACAGGTGGTGGTGCAGCGGTTGCGGGAGGCGGAGCGGGAGCTGGTCTACAAAGAGTTCCGCGATCGCGAAGGCGACATCGTGACCGGCGCTGTGCAACGCATCGAGCGCAAAAATGTCTACCTCGATCTGGGACGGATCGAAGCGGTGCTTCCCCCGCCCGAACAAATTCCGAGGGAATCGCACCGGCAGGGGGAGCGCGTCAAGGCGTACGTGGTCGAGGTCCGGCAGGGCACCCGGGGGCCGCAGATCGTCGTCTCCCGCACCCACCCGGGCCTCCTCAAGCGGCTCTTTGAGTTGGAGGTCCCTGAGATCTACGAGGGGATCGTGGAGATCAAGGCCATCGCCCGGGAAGCGGGCGCCCGGACCAAGATCGCCGTGGCGTCCCGGGACAGGAACGTGGACGCCATCGGGGCGTGCGTGGGCCCCAAGGGGTCGCGCGTGCAGGCCATCGTGGACGAGCTCCGAGGCGAGAAGATCGACATTATCCTATGGAACGCCGACGCCTCCCTCTTCGTGGCCGCGGCCCTCAGCCCGGCGAAAGTCGTCCGCGTCAATGTGGACGAGGAGACGAAGACGGCGCAGGTGATCGTGCCCGACCATCAGCTCTCCCTGGCGATCGGCCGGGAAGGGCAGAACGCGCGCCTGGCCGCGAAGATGACCGGGTGGCGGATCGACATCAAGAGCGAAACCCAGTTGAGGGAGATCGAAGCGCAGAAGCTCTTCATCGACCTCCCGCCGGAGGAGGAGCAGGCAGCGCCCCCGGCAGATGTAGCCCCCACCCTAAAAGCAGAATCGGCCCCCACCGAGGGAGAGACAGCGGCGCCCGAGGTGGAACCGGCGATGGATACGGCGGAACCGGCGGTGGATACGGCGGAACCGGCGACGGACGCCGGGGATGCCGTATCCCCCGATCAGGATGCCGTTGTGGGCGCCACTGGAGAGACAACTGACTGAGGGTCGGCGAGGTGGCGGCGATGCCGCGGGTACGGAGGATTCCCCAGCGGATGTGCGTGGCGTGCCGGCAGATGCGGCCCAAGCGGGAGATGGTCCGAGTCGTCCGCACCCCGGCTGGGGAGGTACGCCTCGACCCGACGGGCAAGGCCGCAGGGCGCGGCGCCTACGTCGACCCCGTGGAGACCTGCGTCGATCTGGCGCTACGGGAGCGGCGACTCCGTCAGGCGCTGGAAACCGAGATTCCTGGGGAGGTCGGCGAGGCGTTGCGGCACGCCCTCATCAGGCCTGCGGCCGCGCCGCCCAAGGTCATCCGCATTCCGGCCGGGACTGGCAGGAAGACGCGAAAGGGATAGTACATGCGAGTGCATGAACTGGCCAAAGAGCTGGGGTTGTCCAGCAAGGAACTGATCGACCTGCTCGGGCGGATGAAGGTCGTGGTAAAGAGCCACTCCTCTTCGCTGGACGAGTCCACCGTGCGTCGCGCCAGGGAGCAACTGGCGCGTCAGGGGGCCGAGCCTCGAAGCGAACCCGCCGCAGCGCCCCGAGCCGAGGCGAGGACGCCGACAGGGGAGCGGATTCTGTCGATCCGCAAGATCGCAGCACCGCCGCCCCTCGCAGAGGAACCCGCCCCGCCGCCAGCCGCCTCTGCGTCGGCGGAAGCGGTGAAGGAACCGCCGACGGAGGCCGTCGCCGGGGAGGCGGAGCGCAAGGAATCCATGGAGCGCCCCGCAGCGAAGGGTCCCGCCGCGCCCGCCCCACCCAGGGTCGCGCCGAAGGCGGGGGAGGCCGCGCCACCCCCAATCCGGATCGCACCGGTCAAGCCGCCCACGAGGGAGGCAGCACGCGAAGTAGTAAGGCCCGAAGAGATCGCGCAGATCATTGAGCCCGCAGCAGCGGGCCCGCCGGCCCCTTCAGGGGTGATCCACCGCCCGGGACCTCGACCAGCCAGGCCCTTCGAGGCGCCGAAGCGACCTGAACGGCGCCTGCCGCCCCCGCCGCCTCCGCGGCGGTTTCACGCCGCGCGGCGCCCCCGCCGCGCGGGGCGCAGGACGGTCGAGACGTCCCCCGAGCAGGTCGCTGTTCTGCCTCAAGAGATCGAACTCACCGGTCCCGTCGCCGTCGGCGACCTGGCCTCGAAAATGGGGCTCGGAGTTGCGGACGTGGTCAAGCGGCTGCTGGAATTCGGGATGCTGGCCGGGATCAACCAGCAGCTCAGTCAGGAGCTGGCCACTCGCACGGTGGAGTCCTTCGGCGTATCGATCCTCAAAGCGCGGGAGGCGGTTGCGAATGCAGAGGTCCAACGGCCGGCTGCGGTCGCCGAGGAGGGTGCCGTCGCCCGCGCACCGATCGTGACCGTGATGGGGCATGTGGACCACGGCAAGACCACGCTCCTGGACGTGATCCGGACCACCTCGGTCGCCGCCGGGGAAATCGGCGGCATCACCCAGCACATCGGGGCATCCACCGTGGAGGCAGACGGGCGGAAGATCGTGTTCATCGACACCCCCGGGCACGAGGCCTTCACGACGCTACGAGCCCGCGGCGCTCGGGTAACCGATATCGCCGTCCTGGTGGTCGCCGCAGACGATGGCGTCATGCCGCAGACCGTGGAGGCGGTCAGTCACGCGCGCGCCGCCGGGGTGCCGATCATCGTCGCGCTGAACAAGATCGACCTGCCGCAGGTGAACCCCGACCGGGTCAAGCAGCAGCTGTCCGACCTCGGGTTAGTCCCGGAGGAATGGGGGGGTGACACGGTCACCGTTCAGGTGTCGGCGCGGCAGGGCACCGGTGTGCGGGACCTCCTCGAGATGATCTTGCTCGTGGCCGAACTCCACGAGGTGCGGGTCAACCCGGATAAGCCTGCCAGGGGCACCATCCTTGAAGCGCGGATGGACAGAGGTCGAGGCCCCGTGGCGACCGTGCTGATCCAGGAAGGAACGCTGCGCATCGGCGACGCGATCACCGCCGGCGAGACCTTGGGACGGGTCCGGGCGCTGATGGACGAGCACGGCCTGCGGCTGGGTGCCGCTGGCCCCGCTACCCCCGTCGAGGTCGTGGGGCTGGAGTCCATCCCGAACGCCGGAGACCTCCTGGAAGTTGCCTCCCAGGAGCGGCAGGCGAAGGCCATTACGGAAGAACGGCAGGAGCGCCGGCGTGCGGTCGAGGCTGCGGCGCGCACGGGAATCCTCGAAGAGCGGGTCGCGGAAGAGAGCCATCGGGAACTCCGGCTGGTGCTCAAGGCGGACGTCCACGGATCGGTGGAGGCGCTCCAGGCATCGCTGGCGAGGTTGGGCATCCCCGAGGTCGGACTCAAGATCCTGCACGCGGCAGTCGGTCCGATCACGGAGTCCGACGTCATGCTGGCGGCCGCCAGCCGCGCGAGCATCGTGGGCTTCAACGTGCGGCCCGACGCCTCCGTGCGGCGCCTGGCCGAGCAGGAGAAGGTGGACCTTCGCCTCTACCGGATCATCTACGAGGCCCTGGACGATCTCGGCAACCTGGTACGCGGGCTGCGGCCGCCCAAGAGGCAGGAGGTGGTCCTGGGACAGGCGGAGGTACGGCAGATCTTCGCTGTCCCCAAGGTGGGGACGGTCGCCGGGTGCTACGTTACCAGCGGGCGCATGCTGCGCGGCGCGTCTGTCCGCCTCCTGCGGGAGGGCGTGATCACCTACGAGGGGGCGATCGGATCGCTGCGCCGGTTCAAGGAGGATGTGCGCGAAGTGACCGAGGAGTTCGAGTGCGGGATCGGCCTCGAACGGTTCAAGGACGTCAAGGTCGGGGACATCATCGAAGCCTACGCCATCGAGGAAGTCCCGGCTTGATCGTCGGCGTGCTGAGGACCGACCTCCGGCTCGGTGGACCACGGAGTTTGAAGGATAAGCGGCGAATCATTCAGAGCCTGCTGGACCGTGTCCACCGCCAGTTTCGGATGGCCGCGGCCGAGGTGGACTACCAGGAGAGCTGGCGGAGGAGCGCCCTCGGTTTCGCCTGCGTGAGTTCGGAAGCCGAGCATGCCAGCCGGATGTTGTCGCGCGTCGTCGGACTGATCGAGCGAGAGACCGAGGTCGACCTTGTCGACTACGCCATCGAGATGCTCTGAGATCCATGACCCTGCGTCGCGAGAAACTGCAGGAGCTCTTTAAAGAGGAAGCGAGCGCCATCCTCCAGCGGCGCCTGCGGGATCCGCGCGTCGGGTTCGTGTCGGTGACCGATGTCGAACTGAGCGCCGACCTCCGCCGCGCGAAGATCTTCGTCAGCGTGCTGGGTGATGAGGAGGCGAAGCGCCGGACGATGGAAGGACTGGAGCGGGCCGCCGGGTTCGTGCGGAGCGAACTGGGCCGCCGGATCACCATGCGCCATACCCCGGAAATCCTCTTTCGGCTCGACGACTCCATTGAGCGCGGCACGCGGATCACCGCGCTGCTGCGAGAGGCAGCACGCCAGGATTCCCCGCACACCGGGAACAGCCCTGAAACGGAGACGGTCGCACCCTCTGATGAGACACCCACGCGCCGAGATCGCGGCCGCGCTTCGGACACGCGATAACATCCTTCTGGTCAATCACGTCGGGCCCGACGGGGACACCCTCGGCTCAACGCTCGCTCTGGCCCTGGCGCTGGGGGCGATGGGCAAACGTGTCACGGTCGCCAGCGCGGACGGCGTACCGCACACCTTTGCCTTCCTCCCCGGCGCCGACCGGATCGTCAGCGAACTGCCCCCTGACAGCGTCTTCGAGGTCGCGGTGACGATGGAGTGCAGCACCCTGGACCGGTGCGGCCGGTTTGTCGATATCGTGCTCCGGACCCCGCTCATCGTCACCATCGACCACCACGACAGCCACACGCCCTATGGGCATCTGGATGACTGGGATCCTACGGCGGCCGCGGTCGGGGAGATGACGACGGACCTGATCCGGGAGCTGGGCGTCGGGCTCACTCCGCCGATCGCCACCGCCCTCCTCACCGCGGTGGCGACGGATACCGGGGTCTTTCGCTACCCCACGGTGCGGCCGGGCACCCTGCGGCTGGCCGCCGAGCTGATCGAGGCCGGCGGGCGCCTCGCGGACATCGTCACGCACATCTATGAGCAGCGAACACCCGCGGCCAACCGTCTGCTGGGCTACGCGTTGCTGCGCATGGTCGTGACCGCGGACGGCGCGGTGGCGTACAGCACGATCAGCGAAGCGGTGCGACGGGCCGCGGGAGCGGAGCCGGAGGAGACCGCCGGGATCGTCGGCGCCCTCCGCGCGATGCAGGGTGTCAAGGTGGCCGTCCTCTTTGTCGAAACCGCCAGGGGGATCGAGGTCAGCATTCGCTCGCGGGACGGCGTCCGGGCCAATCATATCGCGGAAGCCTTCGGGGGCGGGGGGCACGGAGGCGCGGCCGGTTGCACCCTGTCCGGATCAATTCAAGAAGCCGTCGATCGGCTGCTCCCCGCGGCCGAGGCGGAACTGGCGATCCAGGTTCCCCCGTAGTCACCTGGTCCGGGTGGCATGACAGTCCCCCTTGACGGAGGGCGTACGGTCCCCTTGATGGATGGCGTCCTGAACGTCTTGAAGCCGGTGGGCATGACCTCCCACGACGTCGTGGACGTCCTCCGCCGCCTCGCGGGGCAGCGGCGCGTCGGGCACACCGGCACGCTCGACCCGGGCGCGGCCGGAGTGCTGGTGCTGGTCGCGGGTCGGGCGACGCGGATCGCCGAGTTCCTGACCGCATCCGACAAGGCGTATCGCGCGGAACTCACCTTCGGAGTCTCGACGGACAGCGGTGATGCGTTCGGAGCGGTGCTCGGGACCACCGATGCGTCAGAGGTGAGGGAAGAGACTGTCCGGGATCTCCTCCCGCAGTTCACGGGCGAGATCCAGCAGGTCCCGCCCATGACCTCCGCCGTCAAGGTTGGGGGCGTCCGGCTCTATGAGCGGGCGCGACGCGGCGAACACATCGTGGTGGCGCCGCGGCAGGTCACGATCTACCGGCTCGCCCTGCTGCGGTTCTGGCCCGGGCCGCACCCCCGGGCGCTGCTCGACGTGGAGTGCTCGAAGGGGACCTACATCCGCGTCCTCGCGTCCGATCTGGGCCGGACCCTCGGCTGCGGCGCGTATGCGTCGTTCATGCTCCGCCGCCGGGTGGGGCGCTTCACGCTGGAAGCCAGCCGGACGCTTGAGGAGCTGGCTGCGATGGGGGAGCAGGGGCGTCTGGCGGAGTGCCTTCTCACGATGGACGAGGCGCTGGCGGACCTACCGGTCGTGGACCTTCTTCCAGGGCAGCGGCCCTCCATCCTTGACGGGATCGCCCTGCCACTCTTTCGCATCCCGAACTGGCAGCAACTGCCGAAGGACCTGCCCATCAGGCTGCGCGACCGGGGGAACCTCCTGGGTCTGGCCCGAGTGGAGGGCGGCAGCCTCCGCCCGTTCAAGATCCTGCATGGGCGGGAGCCCTGATCGGAGCGGGAGGCTTTCACGGGAGGCTTTCTATGGAGGTTCTGTGGGGACTCGAGCACCTGCGACACGACGGGCGGCCCGTCTACCTGGCGCTGGGCATGTTCGATGGCGTCCACCCCGGCCATCAGGAAGTCTTGACCCGAACACGGGAAGCGGCCGCCGCTAGTAGCGGCCGGAGCGTTGTCCTCACCTTCGACCCGCATCCGCAGCGGGTCATCGCGCCTCCGCCGGAGCCGATTCTGCTCACCACCATTGAGGAGCGCCTGGCACTCTTTGAGTCCCTGGGCATGGGAGCCGCCGTGGTCATTCGCTTCGATGAGCGACTCCGGGAGACATCCGCCGACCGCTGGATCGAGATGCTCGCCGACATCCCGGGCCTCTCAGGGGTCTTCGCCAGTTCGGACTATACCTTCGGCCGGGACCGGGGCGGGACCGTGGAGCGGCTGCGGGCGGGAGGAGAGCGGCTCGCCTTTGCTGTGACGATCATCCCTCCCGTGCACGTCCTGGGAACGCTGGTCAGCAGCACCTTGATCCGCCGACTCGTTCGGATGGGACAGGTCGAGGAAGCGACCGTCTTTCTGGGGCGCCCGTATGGCGTGAGCGGACACGTCGTGGAAGGCGAGCGGCGCGGACGGACCCTTGGCTTCCCCACCGCCAACCTTTCCGTCCACCCCGATAAGATCCTTCCGGCAAAGGGCATCTACGCCGCCTGGACCCGTCTGGAAGGACGGGAAAACCCGGCAGCGGTCAGTATCGGGACGCGCCCCACTTTTGGCCAGGGTACCCTCCTGGTGGAGGCTCACCTGCTCGACTTTGACGGTGATCTGTACGGCCAGAATGCCGAACTCCTGTTCGTCGTTCGATTGCGCGATGAAATGGCCTTCCGGACCGTGCCGGAGCTCGTCCAGCAGATGGAGAGAGACGTTGCAAAGGCACGGGAGGTTCTGGGGCGGTTCAGAGCGGGGTAGGGCGCTTTGCCGCCCGGAGGCCCTCTGTGCTAGAATAGGCCGGGCCCGGGCTGGGAGCGCCGCGTGCTCCAACGGTCTCTCGGCTGCGGGCATCGTTTTATCCACCTCGTCTGCCCCGGGCAGACGAGGACCCGGTGAGATCGGAGGAGCGTCCGCAATGACCCTGAACCAGGAGCTGAAGCAGTCGATCCTGGCCGAACACCGCCGCCACGCCGGGGACACCGGTTCCCCGGAGGTGCAGGTCGCGCTGCTCACCAAACGGATCAATCAACTCGCCGAGCACCTCAGCGCGCACAAACACGATTTCCACTCCCGTCGAGGGCTTCTCCAGATGGTGAGTAGGCGGCGCCGCCTCCTGACCTATCTCATGAAGCACGACGTCGACCGCTACCGTGAGGTCGTGGCGAAGCTGGGGTTGCGGGGATGAGGGATGACGGCATGTGGTCAGGAAGCGGAAACAGGCGGGCGGGGTTCTCCCCGCTCCCTGTGTTGTAGGCGGGTCTACGGACCAATTCTGGCAGGAGGTCTGTGAATGATCGTATCCACACAGCGTCAGGTTGAGATTCAGGTCGGGGGCCGGCCTCTGGTCTTTGAAACCGGGGTCCTTGCTCGCCAGGCCGATGGGGCGGTGTTGGTTCGCCACGGAGACAGCATGGTGCTCGTCACGGCCACCGCCTCGGACCGGCCGCGGCCAAGCATTGACTTCTTCCCCTTAACGTGCGATTACGAAGAGAAGATGTACGCGGCCGGGAAGATCCCCGGCGGTTTTTTCAAGCGGGAGGGACGGCCCGGCGAGACCGCTACCCTCACGGCGCGCCTCATGGACCGACCCATCCGCCCCCACATCCCACAGGGACTCCGCCACGACGTCCAGGTCATCGCCACCGTCCTCTCGACGGACCAGGAGAACGATCCTACTATCCTCGCTGTCAACGGGGCCTCGGCGGCCCTGATGATCTCGGGCCTGCCATTTGAGGGGCCGGTCGGCGCGGTTCGCGTGGGCCTCATTGAGGATCGCTTCGTCATCAACCCGACCCTCCGGCAGCTTGAGGAGGAGAGCCGCCTCGATCTCGTGGTCGCGGGGACGGCGGAGGCGATCATCATGGTCGAGGCGAGCGCGACGGAGGTCCCCGAGGAGACGATGCTGGCGGCGTTCGACGTCGCCCAGGCGGAAATCCGGCGCATCGTCGAAATCCAGCACCGCCTCGTGGAGATGGCGGGCAAACCGCGGCGCGAGTTTCCACTGGCCACGCCGGATCGGGATCTTGAGACCGCTGTACGCGAAGCGGCCCTGCCGCTGATCGGGGAGGCTCTGGCTCACCCTGAGAAACTGGCGCGCGAGGAGGCCCTGCGCGTCGTACAGCAAACGGTCGCGGCCCAACTCACGGAGCGGTTCCCCGAACGGTTCGCGGAGCGCACGGCCGAAGTGGGGGACCTGGTCTATGAACTGACTAAAGGCGAGGTGCGGCGCCGGATCCTGGGAGAGGGGATCCGGCCGGACGGGCGGGGCACGACGGAGATCCGACCGCTCTCCATCCAGGTCGGCTTCCTGCCCCGCGCGCACGGGACCGGGCTGTTCCAGCGAGGCCAGACCCAGGTCTTGACCGTCGCCACGCTTGGCACCGGTGAGGACGAGCAGAAGCTCGACAACCTGGGGATCCTCGAGAAGAAGCGGTTCATGCACCACTATTCCTTCCCCCCCTTCAGCGTGGGCGAGGTCCGGCCGCTCCGAGGACCGGGACGGCGAGAGATCGGGCATGGAGCCCTCGCGGAGCGGGCGCTGGCCTGGGCCGTCCCCGTTAAGGAGGCGTTCCCATATACGATCCGCCTGGTCTCTGAGGTGCTGGAGTCCAATGGCTCCACCTCCATGGCCTCCGTGTGCGGCTCGACGCTCGCCCTGATGGACGCCGGGGTCCCTATACGCGCGGCGGTCGCCGGCATCGCCATGGGGCTGATCACGGGTGAGTCCGGACGCGCGGCGATCCTGACCGACATCCTGGGGATGGAAGACCAGATGGGTGACATGGACTTCAAGGTCGCCGGCACCCGCGACGGCATCACCGCGCTGCAGATGGACATCAAGATCAAGGGATTGAGCCGCGACTTGCTCCATCCGGCCCTGGCGCAGGCACGGCAGGCGCGCCTCAGCATCCTGGATCGGATGGCGGAGGCCTTGCCCGCCCCCCGCTCGCAGCTCTCCCCCTATGCGCCACGCATTCTGACGATGGAGATCAACCCCGACAAGATCCGCGAGGTCATCGGTCCCGGAGGCAAGGTCATCAACCGGATCACCCAGGAGACCGGTGCGAAGATCGACATCGAGCAGAACGGACGGATTGCCATCGCTGCGGTCGATGAGCAGGCTGCCAGGCGGGCAATGCAAATGATCGAGGAGATCGTGCGCGAGGTGAAGGCCGGCGAGATGTACCTGGGCCGGGTCACCCGCCTGATGAATTTTGGCGCCTTCGTCGAGGTGCTCCCGGGCAGAGAGGGCCTGGTCCACATCTCGGAACTCTCAGACGACCGCGTGGGGAAGGTGGAGGACGTCGTCAAAGTCGGCGATGAGCTCCTGGTGAAAATCAAGGAGATCGACAACATGGGGCGGATCAACCTGACCCGGCGCGGGATCGGCCAACAGGGCGACGGCGGGGAAGGGGGTGGGGAGACCCAGGAGACCGCGCCCAGATTGCGTGAGGCCCCCCCGCACCGACCGCGTCGTGGGCCGGGCGGGCGCGGATCGGGCGGACGCGGGCCAGCGGGACGCCATGGCGACCGACCCCACGGTGGCAGCGGGGGGCCCGGCGGCCGGGGTCCCGCCGGGGAACCTGGTGGGGGTCAACCGGCACCCTGAGCATGAACACCCACGTGATGACAGAAAGCACGGAATACACCACCCTACCCAACGGCATCCAGGTGATCACTGAAACCATGCCCCAAGTCCGTACGGCGGCGCTGGGGGTTTGGATCGGCACAGGCTCGCGCTATGAGGAGGCCCGGCTGCACGGCGTCTCCCATTTCCTGGAGCACCTGTTCTTCAAGGGCACCCACACGCGCTCGGCGCTCGACATCGCCAATGCCGTGGACGCGATCGGCGGCCAGATGAATGCGTTTACCGACCGGGAGGTCACGTGCCTCTACGTCAAGGTGCTGGCCGACCACCTCCCCGCCGTCATGGAGCTGATCGCGGACATGCTGCTTCGCTCCGCGCTCGACCGGGAGGCCCTCGAGCGCGAGCGGCAGGTCATCCTCGAAGAGATCAAAATGTACGAGGACTCCCCGGATGAACTCGTGCAGGACCTGTGCGCCCAGACCGTCTGGAACGGCCACCCGCTGGGACGGCCCGTGATCGGCACGGTGGAGACGGTGCAGCGACTCCGGCGGGAGGACCTCCTGGCCTATCTCGAGCAGCGGTACCGCCCGAACAACGTGCTGGTCGCCGTGGCGGGCGATGTCCGCCACTCCACCGTCGTGCGCCTGGTCGCCGACGCCCTGGGGGCGTGGAACGGCTCTGCTCCCCCGATGGAGCGGGATCACCCGACCGCCAGGCCAGACATCCTCCTCCGGTCCAAAGAAACCGAACAGGTCCACCTGTCACTCGGAACCCGCGGCCTGCCGCAGGCCGACGAGGCGCGGTATGTGATGGCCATCCTCGACAACATCCTGGGAGGAGGAATGAGCAGCAGGTTGTTCCAGGAGATCCGCGAACGGCGCGGACTGGTCTATACGATCACCTCGTACCATGCGGCCTATCGGGAAGGGGGCCTTTTCGTCATCTATGGAGCGATGAGCCCTTCGGCCGCGCCGCAGGTGACCGCGCTCATCCTGGAGGAGATCGACAAGGTCAAGGAGCGGATCTCCGCCGCCGAGTTGCACCGGGCCAAGGAATCCCTCAAGGGAGGGATCATGCTCTCGCTGGAGTCCACCGGCAGCCGGATGACCAAACTGGCTCGCTCGCAACTCTACTACGGCCGCCAGCTGTCGCTCGATGAGATCCTGGCCAGGGTCGATGGGGTCACGGCCGACGAGGTGCAGGCGATGGCGCGGGAGGTGCTGGTGCCGGAGCGCATGGCGATGGCGGCGATCGGCCCGTTCCGTGAAGACGGGCGCCTGGCCGCCCAGCTGCGGGAGGCGTTCCGGGCAGAAGTCAGGGTCTGATGGCAAGGATCCGCGTGATCGTCAGCGGGGCCGCGGGGCGGATGGGGCGCGCGGCCGCACGTGCCGTCGTCGGCGAGCCCGGCCTGAGACTCGTCGGCGCCCTGGGACGCTCGCGTGGCGTGGGTGAGGACGCCGGCGTGATGGCCGGCATCACCTCCCAAGGGGTGCGGATCGAAGCCGACTTCCCCGCCCTGCTGGATCGGATCGAGGCTGATGTGCTTGTGGACTTCGCGCCCGGGCAGGGGGCCGTGGCTCACGCGCGGATAGCCGTGGCTCGAGGAGTGCGGCCGGTCATCGGTGCCACGGGTCTGACGGCGCAGGAC
>JANONS010000276.1:0-6529 GCA_031420915.1 Armatimonadota bacterium | reverse complement strand
CGCGGGGTGGCCATCTTGGTCATGGTGATAGGGCATACGCTGGGCATCTTTTCCATCCCCAGGGTGGTCTTCTCGCCGGCTGGCCTCGCGGTGGCGGTGGTGGGTTTGACCCTTGGGGCGCCTGTATTCACTTTCCTGATGGGAGCGTCGCTGGCCTTTTCGAAGCGGGCGACCTTGAAAACGGGAGTGGCGCGAGGGCTCACACTCCTTCTGCTAGCGTACCTCTTGAACTTTCTTCGCGGGACGTTTCCGGCTCTGCTCATGCCAAGGCTCTTCGGCATGCGTCTGGATTCTATCGCACCTCACACGCCCGCTTCGTTGTTCTGGACAGTGGACATTCTGCACTTTGCTGGTCTGGCTGTGATCGTCTTGACGTTCATCCGATCGATAGTGCGGAAGCCTACGATTTGGGTCATGTTGGCTGTCGCCGCGGCAATCAGCGCACCAATCCTCTGGGATCGCAAGAGTGGCTGGCCACCTCTGGATTGGCTGCTGACGCTGGTATGGGGCCCGGCGGCGTTCCCGCTGTTCCCCTGGGTCAGTTATCCTCTTGTCGGAATGGCCCTCGGCTTTTGGCTAGTCTCCAGCATTGATCGCAACTTGCTCTTTCGGCGTACCGCCGGTGCAGGCCTGATGCTGCTGCTTTTGGGCACCGTGATCATTCTGACCAATCCAAGATTTCACCTCGGCGACTACTTTCATAGTGGTCCTGGTGGCGTGGTGGGCATGATGGGTCTCGTGCTCACATGGGTCGCTGTGTGTCAGTGGCTGGTCCAGCGTGTACAGGCGAATCCTTTATTCAAGCTGCTCTACTTCTGGAGCGCTCGAGTGACGACGATGTACTGTGCGCATTGGATCATCATTGGCTGGGGTGTGACAATATTCGGATACCATAAGCAGGAGTGGCCGGCTATTCTTCTCTTGATGATCGCGGTACTTGCATTGGCCGACCAGGCGACTCGTGTGTGGGGGCGCCTGACGCGTGTGTCGCCCCATCCTGCGGGGTGATTTGGTCTGGGCGGTCATGGCCTTCTTTATTCCCCTCGCCGCGCCGCGTTCAGAGCACAGGGACGTCCCCCGGCCGCGGCCGCCCGGCGGGGAAGGCTGTTTCGATCCGCGCAATCTCCTCGTCGCTGAGGCGCAGCTCGCCGGCCCCGGCGTTGTCCTCGACGTGCGGGATGCGCACCGCCTTGGGGATCGTGAAGGCCAGCGGGTGGTGGGTGAGGAAGGCGAGGGCGACCTGGCGCGGCGTCGCGGCGTGGGCCCAGGCGACCTCCTCGAGGACCGGGTGCGAGCGGAAGCGCCCCTGGCCGAACGGGCTGTAGGCGACGAGCGCAATCCCGTGGCGCGCGCAGGCGGGCAGCACGAAGTGCTCAATTCCCCGCTCGCCCAGGTGGTAGAGGACCTGGTTGCAGGCGACGCGGCCGGGGCCGGCCAGGTGAACCCCCTCCTCGAGCGCGTTCTCGTCGAAGTTGGAGACGCCCCAGGTGCGGATCTTGCCGTCCTGCACCAGTTGCTCGAACGCGGCGATGGTGTCTTCAAGCGGGTGCGAGCTGGGCCAGTGCAGGAGGTAGCAGTCGAGCCGGTCGGTCTCCAGGCGCCTGAGGCTGCGCTCGCAGGCGGAGACGGTCCCCCGGCGCGAGGCGTTCCGGGGATGGACTTTCGACACCAGGAAGACCTCGTCGCGCCGGCCGGCGATCGCCTGGCCCACGATCCGCTCGACGGCGCCCTGGCCGTACGACTCCGCGGTGTCGATGTGGGTCATGCCGAGGTCGAGTCCGCGGCGGAGCGCCTGCACGGCCGCCCGGGGCGAGACCTCCATCCGCCAGGTGCCCTGGCCGATCCAGGGAACGAGGATTCCCGTCGAACCGAAGGGGCGATGAGGCATCCTAGAACTCCACGGGCATCGCCTTATGCCCGCGGATGACGAAGCCTCCGGTGTACTCGGGTTCCCTGGCGATGCGGAGATTGGGCAATCGCTTCAGGAGAGCGTGAAACGAGACTTGGAGTTCGACTCGGGCCAATGGCGCCCCGACGCAGTAGTGGATGCCCAGGCCGAAAGTCAGGTGCGGGTTGTCCCGCCGAGTGAGGTCAAGCGCATCGGGGTTAGCGAATCTGCGTGGATCCCTGTTGCCGGAGGCGTAGAGGAGCCCCACTTCCACACCGCGTTTCAACGGGACCCCGTGATAGTCGATGTTCTGAAGGACCCAGCGCTCGAACATCGGCAGTGGGGTATCGTAGCGGAGCAACTCCTCCACGGCTGACTTGAAGAACTCATGGTTGTCCTCCTGAGCCGACGCTCGGGCGAGGGCCATCTGGTCGGGATTATGATGCAAGGACAGCATCCCGAGAGTGGTCCCGTTAACGCTGGCCTCGTGCCCCGCGTTAAGCAACAAGATGCAGTTGGCGACGAGCTCGTCCGTGGTGAGCTTCTCTCCCTGTTCTTCGACCTGGACGAGGGCAGAGATCAGGTCGTCGCGAGGCCGCTTCCGCCGTTCCGTGGCCAGGTCCTTGATGTGGTCGGAGAACTCGATGACGGCCTGGTTGGCCTCCGTCGCCTGTTCGTCGGTGCACCCCAGCTCATAGAGCTTCACGATCTTGGCCGACCACGGGCGCAACTGATGGCGGTCTGCTTCGGGCACTCCTAGGAGTTCGGCGATAACGGTCACGGGTATAGGCTCAGCGAAATCTTTCAGCAGATCCATGCGGCCCCGGTCCTGAAGGCGGTCGATGAGTCCATTGACGATGTCCTCGATCTTGCCCCTGAGGCCCTCCACCCGTGCGGGGGTGAAGGCTTTGAGCATCAGGCCGCGGAGCCGGGTGTGCTTGGGCGGCTCGTTGTCCAGCATGTGATTTTCCTGGAAGTAGTCGAAGTCGCGCGTGAGAGGGTTGGGAGGAGGCCAGCCCAGCTCGTCGCGGGAGAGCACGTGTAGGATGGAGCGGCCGAGCCGCCGGTCGCGCAGCAGGGCTGCGATATCGTCGTACCGGGTGAAGAACACCTTGTTCCACACCGGATCGAAGAAGACGGGGGTATTCTCCCGCAGCTCAGCGAGCAGCGGATACGGGTCGAACACGAACTCGGGGTGGTTGAGGTCCAGGTGGTATTCTTGCATCGGTGTCCGCATCATCCGTTCGTTCTATCGGGCCGAGGACGCGCGAAACGGTTTTGGAGCCGCACTGCCGACGAGGTTTTTGAGCATACATCCTGGCGGGCCCGGAGGGAATCGAACCCCCCACCAGAGGCTTAGGAGACCCATCCAAGGATATCCGCTGAGAGGCTCTCAGGTTATTCTACCGCATGGCACTTGGGTTCCGGCCCTCGGACTCGGCTAAAGCGCAGCTTGGCAGGCGTGATCCTGAGGTACGTGGCCTGGCTATGTGTGCGGTTCTTGGCGAGCTGGAACCAGAGGCGCGACGCACGCCATGAAGATTTCGAGTTGCTGCTGCTCATCTCTGACTGGCCATAGAAATACGTGTTGAGCACCTGCGGACTGGTATGCCGCCAGCTTCTCGGCACACACCTCCGCAGGGCCAAAGAGCAGACGCCGGGACAACTCTGTCTCCGACCGGCTGAGGGTCGGGCTGAGGACGTTCCTCACCATTCTCTCCCCTACGGCTTGGTCTTCCGCCACATGAAGTACATCGTTGAGATGCAGTTAGGAAAGCGTTTTGGATCTTTCTCAGTCGTCAGAAGCTCCTGCCGGGCGAGTGTCACTCGATGACGCTGGGGACATTGCGTCGCCGACCCTTTCCTCATGATCCCAGGGCAGTTCGTCGGTGCTACCGGGATGCCGACCCTGAGACTGCCTGCATTCCCTGACGACCAGGAAGCCATCAAACACGCCCTGAAGCGTATTGAAACCGTCTTAGAACTTCCATTTCACGCCGGATTCAGGTTATAATTGGTTGTCCCGAGGTCCTGCGCACAAACTACCGAATCCGACGCACGCCGGGCCGCCGTCACGCCCCACTGCCATTGGTGGCGGCCGCGGAGCCGGTCTCGCATCGAATCCCCGCGAGTGTCGGGCGCGTAGCCGCCCACAGCGAGGTGTACAGCGTCCATGGACCGCCAGAACCACGCGCGACCACTCAAGGTGGCTGTGATCGGAACCTACCCGCCCCGGCAGTGCGGGATCGCCACCTTTACCGGCGATCTCTGTGACGCCCTGGGCGCCGGATGCCCTGAGGTGACGTGCTTTGCCGTCGCGGTGAACGACACTCCCACGGGTTGCGCGTATCCTCCCCGCGTGCGCTTCGAAATCGAAGAAGGGGACTTCACCTCCTACCGGCGCGCGGCGGAATTCCTGAACATCAATAACGTCGACGTGGTCTGCGTGCAGCACGAGTACGGCATCTTCGGCGGGCCCGCCGGCAGCCATCTCCTGGCGATGCTGCGCGACCTCCGCATGCCGGTAGTCACCACGCTGCACACAATTTTGCGTGAGCCCGATCCCCTGCAGCGCCGGGTCCTGGAGGAACTAGTGCAGTGCTCGGACCGGTTGGTGGTCATGAGCCAGCGTGCCGCCGACTTTCTCCGGGAGCTGTATGGTGCGCCCGAAGCGAAGATCGACACCATACCCCACGGCATTCCCGACGTGCCGTTTGTCGATCCCAACCTCTACAAAGGCCGGTTTGGGCTGGAAGGCCGGCAGGTCTTGCTGACCTTCGGGTTGCTGTCTCCCAACAGAGGAATCGAATACGCGATCGAAGCGCTCCCGGCCATCCTGGCGCGCTACGCCAATGTGGTCTACATCATCCTGGGCGCCACTCATCCACACGTGCGGCGCCGGGAAGGCGAATCGTACCGGCTGTCCCTGGAACGGCTGGCCCAGGCCCGCGGGGTGGGCCAGCACGTCATCTTTCACAACCGGTTCGTCAGCCTCGGGAGACTCGTGCAGGTCATCGGGGCCGCGGACATCTACATCACACCGTATCTCAACCCGGCGCAGATCGCCTCGGGCACGCTGAGCTACGCGGTTGGCGCGGGGAAAGCCGTCGTCTCGACGCCGTACCTGTATGCCGAGGAACTCCTGGCGGACGGGCGCGGGGTGCTGGTGCCCTTCCGGAATCCCCAGGCCATCGCCCGGCGGGTCATCGAACTGCTCGACAACGAGGCCGAGCGGCACGCCATGCGCAAGGGCGCGTACCTCTATGGCCGCGAGATGATCTGGCCGGTCGTCGCGCGGAAGTACATGGACAGCTTCGAGCGGGCCCGTCAGGAGCGGATGCGCCGGCCGCGGCCGGCGTTCGCGGTCAAGCCTCTGCGGGAGCGGCCCGTCGAGCTGCCGGCCCTCAAGCCCCACCACCTGCATCGTCTGACTGACGATGTGGGGATCATGCAACACGCCGTCTTCACGGTGCCAAACTATGACGA
The DNA here is from genome assembly GCA_031420915.1 of Armatimonadota bacterium. Taxonomy (GTDB): domain Bacteria; phylum Sysuimicrobiota; class Sysuimicrobiia; order Sysuimicrobiales; family Humicultoraceae; genus JANONS01. Next base: position 1,155 of record JANONS010000276.1, on the reverse strand, counting down.
GGGGTATACCACCGACGACAACGCCCGGGCCCTGATCGCTGCCGTCCTGCTGGAAGAGGCGGGGGATGCGGCCATCGACGAGGCTCATGATCTAGCGTCGCGCTACCTGGCCTTTCTCTGGCATGCGTTCGATGGCCCGTCGGGCCGGTTCCGGAACTTCCTCTCATTCGATCGCCGGTGGCTGGAGCAGGCGGGCTCGGAGGACAGCCACGCCCGCGCCCTGTGGGCCATCGGGGTGGTCGTAGGCCGGTCCATACATGCAGGCCTCCGGGGACCTGCTAGCAGGTTGTTTAACCAGGCGCTCCCGGCGGTGCTGGACTTTACCAGCCCGCGGGCCTGGGCATTCGCCCTCTTCGGCATCCAGGAGTACCTCCGGCGGTTCTCCGGGGACCGGGCGGCCCGGCAGGCGCGCGAGGTGCTGGCCGGCCGGCTCCTGGACGCCTACCGGCGGACGGCCTCGCCGGACTGGCCGTGGTTCGAGGAGATCGTGGCCTACTGCAACGCCAGCCTGCCGCATGCCCTGCTGGAGTGCGGCCGGTGGATGGGACGGTCCGATATGATCGAGGCCGGCCTGACCTCCCTGGAGTGGCTGGCGAGCGTCCAGCGATCGCGCAAGGGGCACTTCGTGCCCATCGGCTCCAATGGGTTCTATCGCCGGGGCGGGGAGCGCGCCCGCTTCGATCAGCAGCCTGTCGAAGCGCAGACCATGGTCTCGGCGTGCCTGGCGGCCTCCGGCGTCACCGGCGAGGCCCGCTGGCAGGAGGAAGCGCGGCGGGCCTTTGAGTGGTTCCTGGGACGGAACGACCTCGGCCTGTCGCTCTACGACCCGTCGTCGGGCGGCTGCCGCGACGGGCTGCACCCCGTTTGCGCCAACGAGAACCAGGGCGCCGAGTCCACCCTGGCCTTCCTGCTGGCCCTGCTGGAGATGCGGCTGGCCGAGCATGTGATGCGGCTGGCGGACGCCACCGTCCCGGAGGTCCTGGCGGCGCCGGTCCGCTTGCAGCCAGCTGTGGGTCATCCCTTATTCGAACGGAGTCGTCCGTGCGCGTCGCGATGCTGGCTCCGATCTCCTGGCGTGTGCCGCCCCGGCACTATGGGCCGTGGGAGCGCGTGGTCTGGTTGCTCACCGAAGGGCTGGTCGAGCGTGGGGTCGAT
>JANONS010000275.1:0-7461 GCA_031420915.1 Armatimonadota bacterium | reverse complement strand
GGTGAGGCTCCCGGCCAGGGAGGCAGCGCGTTCAGTATCGGGTGGGCGGAGGATCCAGCGGGCCGGGGGAAAGACGGTGCCGGTCACACGCGCCTGGTCCCCTCGGTGGAGGAGGGAACCGTTCGCTCTCGTTCCGCCTCCGCGAGGCGCCGCTCCGCCGCGTGAAGGCGGGCCCGCAGACCCCGGTGCGAGAGAAGGCTGGCGATGTAGACGAGCATCCCCGCTAGGATGGCGGAGGCGATCATCGCCAGCGCGAGCGTCGTGGACCGGGTCCAGAAGAGTAAGGTCACAGAGACATCCTGGCGATTCTGAGAGGCGAAGGCCGCCACGAGCAGCAGCAGCACGAGCGCGGTGAGCAGCACCCCCCGCACGGCTCCTTACCTCCTGCGCCGGTTGCGGCGGCGCCGCGAAGCGCTGGCGGGATTGGATCCAACCGTGACCTCGGGGAGCGGCGGGGTGGGCTCGCCCGCCTCCGGCGCGGGACGCCCGAGCCGCCGCTCGCTCCAGTTGTGCCACTCGACCAGAATGGGGCTGGCCACGAAGATCGACGAGTAGGTCCCGGTGATGACGCCTACCCCCAGCCCCATGATGAAGTCCCGGATCGTCGGGCCACCAAAGAAGTAGATGATCAGCAGGGCGATGATCGCGCCGAACCCGGTGGTGACGGACCGGACCAGCACCTCCAGGATCGACCGGTTCACCAAGCGGGGAAACGGCTCCCGCGTCCGGAGGTTGAGGCCTTCACGGATCCGGTCCAGGATGACGACGGTGTCGTTGATCGAGTAGCCGACCACGGTGAGCAGCACCGCGACGAACGCGGAGTCGACCTCCTTCCGGGCCAGCGCAAAGACGCCGATCACGATCACCAGGTCGTGGATCAGGGCAATGTCGGCGGCCAGCGCGAAGCGGATCGAGCGAAAGCGCCAAGCGATATAGAGGATCTGCAGCAGGAGCCCGATCACGACCGCCTGGATCGCCCGGGCCCGTAGCTCGCGTCCGATCTTGGGGCCCACCCGCTCGGCCCGGAGGACTTCGACCCCGCTGAATTCGCGGGCGAAGGCCGCTCGCAGACGCGCCGCCTGCTCCTCGTCAATCGGCCGGGTCCGGATCAGCACCTGCCGGGGCCGATCAGAGGACAGCTGAATCTGCGCGTCCTCATGGCCGAACGGGCGGAGGGCGGCGCGGACCTCGCCCAGCCTGGCCTCCCGACCAAGCCGGAGATCGAGCAGGGTCCCCCCGGTGAAGTCGATGCCCAGGTTGATCCCCCATGCGGCGATAGCGATGATCCCGGGGATGATGACCACGAGCGACAGCAGATAGCCCCACCGCCGGTTCCCGATGATGTCCCAGGTGCGCACGATGCGGGCTCCTACAACCCGAAGCGGAAGTAGCGGTCCAGCGGCGGTCGGGCCACCGCGTCGACCAGGATCCGCGTGATGATGATCGCGGTGAACATGCTGAGGACGACACCGATGATCAGCGTGGTGGCAAAGCCCTTGATCGGCCCGGTCCCCAGGGCGAACAGCACCGCGGCGCCGACCAGCGTGGTCACGTTGGAGTCGAGGATGGCACTCCAGGCGCGGTTCCACCCCGACTGGATCCCGGCGCGCAGCGTCTTGCCGGCCCGCAGTTCCTCTTTGATGCGTTCGAAGATCAGCACGTTAGCGTCGATCGCCATGCCGACGGAGATGATGAACGCCGCGATGCCGGGCAGCGTTATGGTGGCCCCCAGCGCCGTCAGGGTGGCGAAGAGGACGAGCCCGTACAGCAGGAGGGCCAGGTCCGCCAGGACGCCGGGCAGGCGGTAGAGGATGATCATGAAGGCCAGGATCAGAGCCACGGCGATGGTGCCCGCGCGGAGGCTCAGGTCGAGCGAGTCCCGTCCCAGCGACGGGCCGACCGTGCGGCGTTCCACCACCTCCACCGGGACGGGGAGCGCGCCTGCCCGCAGGAGCACGGCGAGATCTCGCGCTTCGGTGATATCCCGGTAGCCCCCGCTGATCTGCCCCGATCCTCCCGTGATCGGTTCTCTGATCACCGGAGACGAGATGACCTCGTTATCCAGGATGATGCTCATATACTGCCCCACATGCTTTGTGGTGAACGCCCCAAACGTCTTCGCCGCGGTACCCTTGAAGCGGAAGTTCACGACCGGCTGACCGGTACTGACGTCGTCCTGATCGAACCCCGCCTGCGCCTCTGCCAGATCGGCCCCGATCAGGATGACTTCCTTCTTGAAGGTGATCGTCTGCTTCTTCGGTCCGGGCAGCGTGACGGCGGTCCCCTCAGGATTCCACCGGGCACCCTCCGGGAGCGGGTCTCTCCCGGTGTTGACGAACTCGAGCAACGCGGTCTTCCCGATCAGCCGCAGCGCCCGTTCGGGATCATCGATTCCCGGGAGCTCAACGATGATTCGCCGGTCCCCCTGGCGCTGGATCGTCGGCTCCACGACCCCCAGCTGATCGATGCGGTTCTCGATGATCCGCATCACATCCCCCACCGCCTCGGGGGTCGCCTTGACAGTGGGGGTATCCTGCGCCTCTAGCACGAGATGGCTGCCACCCTGCAGATCCAGGCCCAGGCGGACGTGGAGCTGGGGACGCTGGAGCCGCGGGCGGTAACCATCGAAGACCAGGGGAGAGGCGGCGACCTGCACTGCCAGCAGGGTCACCACCAGGACAAACAGGATCCGCCAGCCGGTCCGGCGCAATGCGCTCACTCCTTCAGTGGAAAGGCGTAACTCTCTGGACGCAAATTCGGCGCCATTATACCATTAGAGCCGCTCTAGATCGGAGATTCGCTTCCGACCAGTGCTGATGCGGGTTTCGGCAACCGAGCCGCGGCAACCTCGACTTCTGTTGCCTTGGTGTTGCCTTCGAGGATGGCGCCCACCCGCTCCCCGACACCCTGGAAGGCCGAGGGCATCAAGTGCCCGTAGATGTTCAGCGTCGTGGTGATGGAGCCGTGGCCAAGGCGGGCCTGGATTGCGGGCAAGCCGGCCACCGTGAGGTGACGCTTCTTATGGTAGACTATGGGTGCTTGTACACCCGGCGAAAGAGCCCCAACGGGCTCCGCCCCTCCAGGGGCTAGCCGGGGTTTTTCTTATGCCCCCCCTGCCGACGCTGTACATCTTCGGCGACGAGTCTGGAGATCTGACCTTCTCCAACAAGGGCTCCGAGTATTTTGTCGTCAGTGCAGTGACGATGCGGAACATCGGCATCGCCCAACGACTACTCGACTTGCGACATGAACTCGCCTTGCAAGGTCAGGCTCTCGAGAGTTTCCATGCCATCAACGACGGTTGGCCGATACGCCACCGCGTGTTCACCGAGATCCAGCAGGCGCAGTTGGACATCGATGCGGTCATCCTCCACAAGCGCAAGACCAAACCGCACATCGCGGCCAACGTAGGTTACTGCTACCAACTCGCCTGGCATTTTCTCTTTCAGTACGTCGCGCCGAGACGGTGCCAGCGAACTGATGATCTCCTGGTCGCGGCAGCCTCCCTCAGCACGATTGAGAAGAAGCAGCGTTTCAGCAACGCGCTGGATTCTGTTGTCCGACAGCACAACGTCTGCCAGTCCGTAGCTACCGGTTTCTGGGGTGCCGCCACGCATCCGTGTTTGCAAGTCGCTGACTATTGCGCGTGGGCCGTCCAGCGGTGGAAGGCACTTGGCGACAAAGCCACCTACAACTTGATCGGACCGCAGATCCGTAGCTGCTACGAACCCTTCGCGGGTTCCGCCCAGATCTACTACTAGCCTGTTGCCTTCCTGTTGCCTTACGGAGGCCAAAAACCCCGCACTAAGGCCAACTGAGTCGAAACGAAACCAAGGTGGCCGGTAGGCTGAAAGCAAGACAGGACGCCACATTCAGCGTCCTGCCCGCGTCTCAGCTCCTGCCCTTGCAATCGGCTCCGGAGATCATACCATTAGAGGCAACATGAGCCTGTTCCCCGACGCCGGGAGCACCTTCGCGGCGCCGATCCTCCACACAGGCTGCGAGATCTACACGGGCACCTGCTCTTGGGCCGACCCCAGCTTTGTGAGCGAGTTCTACCCTGAAGGGGTACGGTCGAAGCCGCGGGCTCGCCTCCGATACTATGCCGGCGTCTTTCCGACGGTCGAGTTGGACGCCTCCTACCACGCTCTCCAGCCGGTGGAGCGAGCCGTCCAGTGGGCGGAGACCGTGGCGCCCCCCTTCCTCTTCAATGTCAAAGCGTTTGCCTGGCTGACCTGGCATGAGAGCGACCCCTCCCGCCTTCCGCGGGACATCTTCGTCCTCCTGCCCAAACCTCTCCAGACGTCAAAGAGCCTCTCGCCGAAGCGTCTCCCCGAGGAGATTGTGACAGCGGTCTGGGACTACTTCGCGGCCTTCGTCGACGCCGTTCACCTGCGGGAGCGGCTGGGGTATGTGCTCTTCCAGTTTCCCAAAGGGCTCGGGTACACGCCGGAACTCTTCAACTACCTCGACGCCTGGGCGCTCTACCTGCAGAACTGGCCCGTGGCGATCGAGATCCGCCACAAGGACTGGCTGGAGGGGAAAGCGCGCGGGATGCTGCTCGGGTACCTGCGCGAGCACGGCTACGCGCATGTGATCCCGGACATGGCACAGGCGCGCTACCTCCCGCCGTCGATGGTAGAGACCACGACCGACTGGAGTCTGGTCCGCTTCCACGGGCGCAATCCGGCGCTGGCGGAGAAGGGCGTCTCCACGGCGCAGGCCTACGATTACCTCTATTCGGCGGAGGAACTGCGGCCCTGGGCGGAGACTACGGAGCGGCTGGCCGGCGATGTGCGCCGCCTCTACCTGATGTTCAACAACCACTTCCGGGGCAAGTCCGCGCAGAACGCCCAGCAGATCCAGGGGATGCTGGCAGAGCGGCTGCGGCAGGCGGGCGAAGAGACGCGCTCACTCAGGTAAGCGGCGCCCACACTTCCTTCCGCAAACGCTCACGAGTGTATCCAAAGGGCTCGAGCACTGTCTCGGCCGCGCGGATCAGCAACTCTGCGTACTGGTCCTGGTCGTAGGTCCAGTCGGTGCCCAGTAGCGCAAGCGGTCGCACCCGGTCCTCGAGGACCTTCGCGTCCGCGTCCATGATGATGTACTTGATGGCCTCCCCCGCGTGGAGGCGGGCGCCACTTCTGGCCAGCATCCGCGCCGCCAGGGCGATCGGGTGGTTGTTGCGGTACGCGTGGGGCTCCCGCGAGATGGTGGCGGTGAGCGCCAGGTCGGCCGGCCGCACCCGTCCTTCCCGCAGGTGAACCAGTGCCTCCTCCAGGACGGCGAGCACTTCGGGAAGGCGGGCCCGCAGCGCGTCCACAGTCGGCGCCTGGAACATCTCCCGCAGCATCCGCGCCTGCATCTCCTCCACCAGCGGCGGGACGTCGGAGCGGCGCACCTCGATCCCCCGCACCTTTGTGGTGCCGTCCTCGAAGATCCCCATGTACCGATTGGGGACGCCCACCCCTGGGTGTGTTTTTGAAGGAAGAAAGGAGACCCATTCATAGACGCCCTCGACGGACATCGGCAGGTTGGTCAGGCGCTCGATGTCACGGGCGAGGGCCTCGTACTCGTCCCGCCCCGCCCCCGGTTTTTGCAGCCACATCGAGTCGACAATCGCATGCAGCATCCGGAACCCGCGCGCCTCGGCCGCTTCCTTCGCGCGGAGTAGCATCTCACGGGAGTAGGCTGTGGTGGATTCGTGTGCCTCAATCCGTCCGTAGCGCGCGTTACGAAACCCGAGGTAGCCAAAACTCGTGACTAAGCACCACTTCAGCGCAGTCTGGCGCTGGTCGTACACCGCGCGCGTTGCACCAACTGTTTCACGTTTCCGTCGTTTGTAGTACAGTCGCCGTTCCAGCAGATGATCCAGCACCTGTGGCACCAGTCCCCGCCGGCGCCGGCAGATCGTGTGGCCGATCTCCGGTACCCGGTCGGCATCACCGCAACAGGAGCAGTTGATCGTCTCCGGAGAGACGTTGAAGCGGGCCATGATCGTCGGGTACATCGAGGAGAAGTCTAGTTCGCCCACGCCTTCGAACACGCCCACCAGCGGCTGGTAGGTGAGGCCGCCCTTGTCGGTCGTGAGCAGGTCGGCTGCGGACTTGAAACCCTCCGGCTCGCTCTTGTGCCAGGGGACGAGGATGCCCTGGCGGACGGCGCGGTCAAGTTGCATCGACGAGATGGCGGTCCCGGTGGAGGTGCGGGCGAGGCGCTGGACGGGCAGGCGGGCCAGGCGCGCGATCTCCAACAGGCCTGCCATCTCCGACTCGGTATAGATGAACGAGTTGCGCAGGTCGAGGTGCCAGCGGCCGTGGAGGAGATGTGCGCCAGCCTGGTACACCGTTTTGCCGTAGGTGACGTAGGACCGCCCCCGGCGGATGCCGATCCCGGCCCGGGTGTCGCGATTCAGGGCCAGCGGCACCCCGGCCCGCTCGCTGAGCCGCAGGAGGCGCGGCAGGAGGAAGGAGTCGCCCCACTCCGTCAGCAGCACGTCGGGATCGTAGCGGGTGAGCAGCCGGTTGAGACTGCGGCAGAGGTCCTCCGGCCGGTCGCCGCTCAGGACGACGTGCTCGCCCTCGACCGCGACCTCCAGTTCGCTCCGCCATCCGTGGTTGGGATTGATCGGATCGCCGTCGAGCCGCACACGCATTATCACCAAGGGTGGGGTTGTGTACTCCAGATCCTCGGCGCGTGAGAGCGGTTCCACCCGCCGCAGGACGCCGTCCTCCTGCGCGACCTCGTACAGCCCGAGAAGAAAGAGCCCGCTCTCGTACAGGAACAGTTGCGCCACGCTGAGATCGCAGGTGTAGAGGGTGAGGGCCGCAAGTCCGGCGGCCTGCCGTACCGCGGTGGGGAACTGCACCGGCCGGTGGACCGCGACCTGCACCACCGGGAGGTCCGCTCCAGAGAAGAGTTCCTGCCGGACAGTCGGTCGGAGGTCCGCGGGAATCCGCCGTTGGACCAGCAGCTGGCCGAGGCTGTCCAGGACCGCACGCGGCCCGGCCGCATAAAAGGCGGGATGATAGTCGGCCCGGAGGAGGCGGTGGGCGTGGCCATCCTCGTCGAGGAACCACAGGACCATCCCCTCCTCGGAGGGGTAGATGTCGAAGAGCCAGCCCCGCACCGGCCACCATCACCGCGTGTCGTCGGCCGAAGGTAGGGAACGCTCTGGCGCGGCGGCGAGCGAGGAATGCTCCACCTCGGCCAGGCGGCGCTGCAGGCCCACCACCGCCTTGCCCAGTTCGAGGAGCATCGCCAGGAGGATCGTCTCAAACGGGGAGGCGTGGGATTGATAGGCGGCAGGCGCGGCATGGTGGCGCGCCGCGGCGAAGAGGCGGTCGAAGACCTCCTGATCCTCCTTCCGCAGGGCGCGGCGGAACTGGCGGAAGTTGGCCGCCTCCTGATCGACCACCTGGGTCATCGTGGCGACGGTCCGTCCCATCGGTCACCACCACC
>JANONS010000274.1:0-2455 GCA_031420915.1 Armatimonadota bacterium | reverse complement strand
GGGACCTCTTGCGCCGCACACCCCGCGCTGTGCCCGCACCGGATCTGCCCCGTGGATGGTTCACTCGGCTGGCGCTGGAGGAGCCCGCCGCGATCATGCTCTCAGGCGTCCCTGACTGGCACCGGTCCATGGCCGGGATCTTCGACGCGGCTGGACGCAGTCTGGCGGTCGTCGATGGGCAGACCATCATGAGTTTTGGCGGCGATGAGGCGCTGGTCCGCTTGCGCGAGCGATTGACGGGGCTGCGGCCCCTCGACCTCCGCGCCCTGCGGGTGGAGGCCACTCCTGCAGGCCAGCCCGTTTGGGGGAAAACCTGGGTGCTCCGCCGCAGGCACTTCCAGTTTGCCATCGATGAGGGGACCGCTCCTGTTGCCCGCGAGCCATGAGGCTTGACCTGCAGGGCCTGACGCTGACCTACGGGGACGTGACGGCGCTCCGCGAGGTGAGCGCCGCGGTCGAGGGCCGGATCCTTGGTGTCCTCGGCGCCAACGCATCCGGCAAAACGTCACTGTTGAAGATTCTCGCCGGCATCATCGCGCCGACCGACGGCCGGGCCTGCATCGACGGCGAGGCAGTGTCGCCCGGCAGAACGCCGTGGATCTCCTATCTCCCCCAGGAGACGGGGTTCTTCCCGTTTGCTCAGCGGGCAACCGAAACGCTGACGTTGAGCCTTCTCTTCCGGGGCATCGTGGATCCCGACGCCCCGCGCCAGCTTCTCGCCGCCCTGGGGCTCGACGATGAGAACCGAAGCCCCGCAGGGTATTCGGGGGGCATGAAGCAGAAGCTGCGGATCGCGCAGGCGTTGGTCCATGCGGCCCGCCTGCTCCTGCTGGACGAACCAACCACTGGGCTGGATACTCGGGAGCGCTTTCGCGTCCTCCGCCTGCTGGAGCGGCTGCACGATCGCGTCGCCATCATCTTTTCGACGCACCAACCAGAAGACGCCGCAGCGGTCTGCGATACCCTCGTGATCCTGCACCGGGGCCGCCTTGCCGCGTCCGGCACCCCTGCTGAGATCACCGCGGCCGCGCGCGGCCGGGTGTTCGAAGTGCGGCTCCACACGCCGGGGCTTCCAGACGATCCTGAGTGCGAACTCGTCCACGCCGAGCGCGACGGAGACACGTTTCTCGCTCGTGTAGTGGGAAAGCCACCCGCGGGCGCTGTGCCGGTCGCCCCGCGCCTCGAGGATGCGTACCTGCTCCTGACCCGTGGGGTGTAGGAGGCTGGTGCTTCGAAGGATTCGCCGGGGAAATCGCCAATAGGTTAAGGAAGGAGGTGACATGATGACCAAGCTCTATGCTCAGGTTGTCGGGGTCGTGCTTCTTGTCCTCGGGGTCGTCGGATTCGTCACAAAGAGCCTGCTCGGCGTGGAGACCACGGCGGTCCACAACCTCATCCATCTCATCAGCGGAGGCTGGGGCGCCTACGCGGGATTCGCCAACGGGCTGGGCGGTCCCAAAACCTTTGCCCAGGTCTTCGGCGTGATCTACACGATCGTCGGCGTCCTTGGTTTCGTCTCCGCCGGCACGCTGTCAAGCCTCAGCGTGCACGTCAATGGCACGTACAACATCATCCACATCGCCGTCGGGCTCTGGGGAGTGTGGGCGGGGTTCATGTCAAAGGGGCAAGCGGCGTAACGCTTCCCGACGCATTCCCAGTTGGTCGACCGGGACACCAGAAGGCCCTCGGGAGCAGCAACCGGCCCGAGGGCCTTCCGCATTTCTCTGGAGCCGGCGAGGAGATTCGAACTCCTGACCTGCGCATTACGAGTGCGCTGCTCTACCACTGAGCTACGCCGGCCAGCCTTTACGGGAACGACGTCCCCGCACACGCAGATTCTAGCACGAAGAGGAATCTCGGCAAGGTGCGCGAAGATGCCGACACTGATGAGCAGGTGCGCAACCCCGAGCCACACGATCTATCACGCGTGGCATGGGAGGACAGCATGAACGAACGGCTGTGGGAAATCTACGAGCAGCTGTGCCTGGTAGAACTGCAGGGCCTCGACGAGTTCGTCCGGCGGGTGAAAGGTGGCGAATTCGGAGACTTCTCCCGCGACGACGTGGTCGCCTTCCTCAAGGGGATCGAGGCCAACATGCTCGACAACATCCAGACCAAAGCGATGGAGCACCCTGTCTACGCGGAGATGGCCGAAGAGGTCTCCGAGCAGACGCAGGAGATGTTTGAAAAGCTCATCGAGCAATTCGAGAGGGCCTGATTCGCCACCCCTGACGTCCTCAGCGCCCGTCCACGCTTGCCGGCCAGCAGGAGGAAATTCCCCCGGCGCTCCCCAAATGCGAAGCCCTATGACCGGTGGGGAATGGTGGGCGGTGCAGGTTTCGAACCTGCGACCTCATGCGTGTGAAGCATGCGCTCTCCCACTGAGCTAACCGCCCGTGGTGTGTGAAGAGATTCTCGGGTGGTTAAAAGAACAGCGTCAAGAAAGGCGTTCCGC
>JANONS010000273.1:0-2156 GCA_031420915.1 Armatimonadota bacterium | reverse complement strand
TCTTCAAATCAGGCCCTCCAATTCGAGCTCCTTGATGAGTTCAAGGACTTTCCGCGGCGCTTCACTCCTCATAGGTTTTCGATTGTCCAGGTCCCATTTGACGACAAGCCGTCCCTCGCGATAAACGTGCACGTGTCGAGGAGGGTGGTCGCCCTGCCAGGTGATGAAGATGTAGCCACCGCTGTCCGCTGCAGCGACGTGTCAGCCCGCCGAGCCTGTGGAAACCGGACTGGCCTTGCCCCTTTTCTTGTTGCGCTGCGCGACAGTTTTCCAGAAATCCTTCTGCGATAGTCCCCGGCCTGCCCTAATACTCTGCCGCGCTTTGTCCAGCAAAGCTTGAAAACGCGGCGAACGAGCGAGAATCAGGCTCTCCAAGTCGTCAGCATCGCGTGGGGCCACCAGCACCGCTACGGCCTTGCCATTCCGCGTGATCACAATGGGCCCTTCTGTCTTGGCCTGTTCTAGATAAGCACTCAGCCGTGCCTTGACGTCTGCAAGTGGGGCGATCCTCATGGCTCAACCTCCTCTCCGCCGATAAGCAGCCTGTTGCCTTCCTTGAGTCCAACTGCCAATACCGACACGGTCTGTTCCACTGCGTCTACTGTATAGAAGACCCGAAAGCGATTTCGGGACCGAAGCGCAGTTCCCATATGACGCCATAGGGCGCCGGCCGTTCTAAGGGCTTACGATTTCTGGTCACATTTTCTGGCGTGTGCCTCAACTGCTCCCGGATCGTTTTCTGAATGAGGGGGTGGTATCGCCACCGGTACTTGCGGCTGCCCAGACTGATCGTCGCGGACCCCGGCGCCTACACCACCACTCTGGTGCCAGACGTCACGGCGCCGTCTGAGGCCGATGAGACCAATCGCGCGTACTTCGCCAGGGCGGCTCCGGGGTGCGGGCGCGCGGGCGGTTGCCATCCGGCCAGCCGGCGGCGAAACTCCTCCTCGCCGAGCGCCACATCCACCCGGCGGCTGGCCGCGTCGATCGTGACGAGGTCCCCGTCCCGCACGGCGGCGATCGGCCCGCCGACCGCGGCCTCGGGCGCCACATGCCCCACCATGAACCCGTGGGTCGCCCCCGAGAAGCGGCCGTCCGTGATCAGCGCGACGGACGGTCCGAGCCCGGCGCCGACCAGCGCCCCAGTCACCGCCAGCATCTCGCGCATCCCGGGACCGCCCACCGGCCCCTCGAACCGAATGACCAGGACGTCCCCGGGCCTGATCGTGCCCTGACGCACCGCGTCCTGGGCATCCTCTTCACACTCAAAGACTCTCGCCGGACCCTGATGGGAGGTGCGCGTCTGGCCGGCCAGTTTCAGGACGCAGCCCTCCGGAGCCAGGTTGCCCCGCAGGATGGCGAATCCTCCCCTGGCGCTGAGGGGATCCGCGAGCGGACGCACCACCTGCTGGCCCGGCGTCTCTCCTGCGTGGCGGGCCTCTTCCCCGATCGTGCGCATCGTGACGGTCACCTCATCCGGGTTCAGGAGGTTGGCCTCCAGGAGCCGGCGGGCCAGCAATCCCACCCCGCCGGCCCGGTACAGGTCCGTCGCGACGAACCGGCCGCTGGGTTTGAGATCGGCCAGCACCGGGGTCCGCTCACTGATCCGGTCAAAGTCATCGAGATCCAGCGCCACGCCCGCCTCCCGGGCCACGGCCAGCAGGTGGAGCACGGCGTTGGTGGAGCCGCCGCTGGCGGCCACGGAGGCGATCGCGTTCTCTAGCGACCCGCGGGTAACGAGCCCGCGCGGGCGCACGTCCCGCCGGACCAATTCCATGGCCAGCCGTCCCGCCTCGACGGCGACGGCATCCTTCGCCGGATCCAGCGCGGGGACAGCGCTGCTATTCATCGGCGAGAACCCCATCACCTCAAACGCCATCGCCATCGTGTTGGCGGTGAACTGTCCGCCGCAGGCGCCCGCGCCGGGGCAGGCCGCGATCTCCATCTCCCGCAACTCCTCCGTGGAGATCGTTCCGGCCTGATGGGCGCCGACCGCTTCAAAGACGTCCTGGATGGTGACCTCCCGCCCGCGGTACACGCCGGGGGCGATCGAGCCTCCGTAGAGCATCAGGCCGGGGAGGTCGAGGCGGACGAGGGCCATGACCGCCGCGGGGATGGTCTTGTCGCAGCCCGTGATCATCACGAGGCCGTCAAAG
>JANONS010000272.1:0-6744 GCA_031420915.1 Armatimonadota bacterium | reverse complement strand
AGGCTGCCCCGTCGGGACCGGCCGGGGGGAATGCTGCGCGCTGGCTCTCCCTCCTCATCCTGTCGGTGAGCGTCTCCCTCACCGGGGCGGCCACCGGGTACTCCACCTCCCACCTCCGCCGTGCGGCCGCCGTGCGGCCCGATCGGCCCGTGGCGGTGGAACGGCCCGCGGTGACTGCGCGCTTCGCGGAAATCCTCCCGATGCTGCTGCGACGCCCGATGCCCCTCACCGTCTTCGCCGACGGGAAGGTGGTCGAGGTGAAGAGCAGAGCCCGCACCGCACCTCAGGTCCTGAGCCAGGTGGGCCTGACGCTCGGGCCCGGGGACCGGTTCTTCCCCGCCGCTGACACCTCTTTATGGTCCGGCGCGCGGGTGCGCGTCGTCAGGATCCGCCGGGCGGCCGCCACCAAGCGGGTCCTCCTGCCCGTCCCGACCGTCCGGGAGCTGGATCCCACGATCCCCCGAGGCATGGTGAGGACCACCGCCGGGCGCCCGGGCGTGAAGGTGCAACGCTTCAACGAGACCTTTGCCGATGGCAGGCTGGTCAGCACGGTCTATCTGGGTCAGGAGGTCGTGCAGCCCGCTGTGCCCAGGATGATCCGGACCGGCACGCTGATCCTGGTCGCCTCCCGGGGGGCCTTCAAGGGGTTTGAGTACATGACGGTCGAGGCCACCGCCTACGCGCCCTGGCACGGGAAGGGCGTCGACGGGACGACCGCCATCGGGCTTCGCGCCGGCTACGGTGTTGTGGCTGTCGACCCCCGGGTCATACCTCTCCGCAGTATCCTCTACATCGACGGGTACGGTCGAGCCATCGCCGGGGACACCGGCGGCGCCATCAAGGGGATGCGGATCGATCTCGGGATGGACACCGTCCGGGCGGCGAAGCAGTTCGGCCGCCGGCCCGTGCGCGTCTACATCCTGAAGAAAGGCCAGCCCAGGAAATCCCGACAGGCGCACACCAGGGTGAAATGATCTTCCCCTTCCCGGACCCGGCGGCGCTCGCCACACCGGCGGGCACCGCCCGGGTGCTGCGCGCCTTTGGGGTGCGCCCCCGCAAGCGCTTCGGGCAACACTTCCTGGTGAGCCAGCGGGTGCTGGAGCGGTTGCTCGAGGCGGCCGAGCTCGATCCAGCCGATCGCGTGCTGGAGGTGGGAGCGGGACTCGGCACGCTCACCGCCGCCCTCGCCGCCAGTGGTTGCGAGGTCGTGGCCGTGGAAGTGGACCAGCGCCTCATCCCCATCCTTCATGCAGTGACGGCGTCGTTCCCGACCGTGACGATTGTCCACGGCGACATCATGTCCCTGGACCTTGTGGAACTGACCGGGAGGTGGGCCTCGGCTGGGGGTCCCCGTGGATCACTGAAGATCGTCGCAAATCTCCCCTACGGTATCGCATCAATCCTCCTCATCCGCGCGTTGGAGTTATTGCCGATGCTCCGGCGGGCGGTGGTGACACTCCAGGCGGAGGTCGCCGACCGCATCACCGCCCGGCCGGCGAGCAAAGCCTATGGGGCGCTGACGGTGGCGGTGCAGTATCGCGCTGAGGCGCACAGGGTGATGCGGGTGCCACCGGGGGCCTTCTACCCGCGCCCCGAGGTCGATTCGACCGTGCTGCGGCTCGATGTCCTCCCCGAGCGCAGGGTGCGCGTGCGCGACGAGTCCCTCTTCTTCGCCGTCGTCCGGGCGGCCTTCGGTCAGCGCCGGAAGGTGCTGCGGAATGCGCTGGCAGGCGTCCGGCCAGAGGTGAGGGCCGCGGAGGTGGAGGCGGCCTGCCGGGTCGCCGGGATCGATCCCCGGCGGCGGGGTGAGACGCTCAGCCTCGACGCCTTCGCCGCCCTGGCCGACGCGCTGTTCGAGATGGGGGCCACCGCGGCCCCTCCCGTCGCCGCGGCTGCCTCGTCCTCGCCGCGCGGGAGGGAAAACACGTGAATGCGGGAGGGAAAACGCGTAAATGGGGAAAGAAATGAATAGCCTGCCCGGGAGGTCCGGTATGGCCATCGACATCGACGCCTTTCTCTCCACCAGCGCCCGGTCCATGCGCCGCTCGCTCATCCGGGAACTGCTCAAGCTCACCAGCAGGGGCGGAATCATCTCCTTCGCGGGCGGGTTCCCCGACCCGGCTACCTTCCCCGTGCGCGAACTGGAGGAGGTGACCCGCGACGTCCTGACAGGCCAGGCTCACCTGGCGCTGCAGTACACGATCACGGAGGGGGATCCCCGCCTGCGGGACGAGCTGGCCCGGTGGATGGCGAAGGACGGCATCCGCGCCACGCGAGAGGGTATCCTGATCACCAACGGCTCGCAGCAGGGGCTGGATATCGTCGCCAGGGCGTTCCTGGACCCGGGGGACGTCATCATCGTGGAGCTGCCTTCGTACATGGGCGGGCTCCAGGCCTTCCGCGCCTACCGCGTGGAGATGGTCGGGGTCCCCCAGGACGACCAGGGCATCCGAACCGACCGCCTGGCGGAGACGCTGGCGCACCTGGCCAAGGCGGGGCGGCGGCCCAAATTCATCTACGCCGTCCCCGATTTCCAGAACCCCTCGGGGGTGACCTGGACGGAGGAGCGCCGGCAAGAGACGCTGCGGCTCGCCCGCCAGTACAACACGCTGGTCGTGGAGGACAACCCGTACCGGGAGATCCGGTTCGAGGGGAGCGCTCCCCCGCCGATCTACGCCCTCGACCAGGGGGAGCGGACGATCTACCTCTCCACCTTCAGCAAGACCCTCTGCCCCGGCCTCCGCATCGGCTGGATGGCGGCCCGCGAGGACGTGATCGGTCAGTTCGTGACCGCCAAGCAGGGGATGGACCTCTGCTCCCCCGCCTTCACCCAGGCGATCGCCGCGGAGATGTGCGCGCGTGACATCCTCTACCGGCGCCTCCCCCAGATTACCGCGGTCTATCGGGCGAAACGCGACGCGATGCTGCGGGCCCTGGAGCGAGAGATGCCTGAGGGCGTGACCTGGACCCATCCGGAGGGGGGTCTGTTCCTGTGGGTGCGGCTCCCCGAGACGATGGATACTGAAGCGCTGCTGCAGGAAGCGGTGGAGGCCGAAAAGGTGGCCTACGTCATCGGCTCAGGGTTCTTCGCCGATGGCAGCGGTCGCCACACGATGCGGCTCAACTTCTCATTTCCGTCTGAACAGGAGATTGATGAGGGGATCCGACGCCTCGCGCGGCTGGTCAGGCGGCATCTGCCTGTGGCGGTCTCCTCCATTCGACGGCGAACGACAGTTTCGGATTGACGCCCTATTGAGGTAAAGTTAGAGTAAGTTTCGTCAGCGGCGAGCGATCGGCAAGGTGGGAGGAGGTACTCCTTCGGGAGCAACCCGGCCTAACTTGTGGTGCGCGGCCGCTGACGCTTTAGCGCCCGGCCGTCGGGACCTGCGAGAGCGATGCGAGGACGGGCCAGATGGGCACGCGGCCCGGCAACACGGCGGCGTAGTCGCGCGCCAGCAGAACGGTAATCTCGACGTCGGTCGGGGCGGAATCGTGCGCGATCCTGGGATTCCCCAGCAGATCCGCCAGCACGCGGGTCACCTGCGCGCGGCCGGCGCGGTCGATGATCACCGTGTGCTCGGTCACGTCCGCCGTCCCCACCCGGACCACCTGGAAGCCGAGCCGCTCCAGCCGCCCGGCGGTCCGCCGGGCGAGGCCGGGGATGCCGCTGGCGTTCAGCACCTTGATGCGGGTGTCCGCCAGGATCTCGGGGGAGACCCCGTAGACCATGTCCAGCACCGCGGCCCGTACCTTCGGCCAGTCCGGTTCCCAGTAGAAGGGGGTGAAATTCCCGGGCAGGGTGGCGGTGCGGAGATCCGCCGCCTCCAGCCGGACGGCAAACGCCCCCAGCGTCAGCACCTCTCTGGGCGTCAGGTTGGTCTGCGTGTTCTCCATGAAAGCCCGGATCAGCTGCAGGGCGCGCACGATCATCGCGGGGCTCTTCATCTTGTCAAACAGCGCCAGCAGCACCTTTTGCTGGCGCTCGACCCGGCCGATGTCTCCCAGCGGGTCATTCCGGAACCGGATATAGCCCTCCGCCTGCGCGCCGTTCAGGGTTTGCAGCCCTTTCCGGAGGTCGATCCGGAAGCCGGCCCACCGGTCGGTATACCGCATGTCCTTCTCCACATCGATCTCGATGCCCCCGATCGCGTCGATCAGGTGCCCGAACGACTGTGGGCCGAGCTTGACGTAGTAGTCTACCTTGACCCCCAGCAGGTCCTCGACGGTCCTGACCGTGAGCCCCGGCCCGCCGAACGCGTAGGCGGCGTTGATCTTCGTGGTTCCCACCCCGGGGATCGCCGCGCGCGTGTCCCGGGGGATCGAGAGCGCGGAGATGCGGGAGGTCTCCGGGTCGAAGGAGGCCAGCAGGAGCGAGTCCGCCCGGGAGACGGGGAGGATCCGCCGCCGGGGGCCCACCGTGACATCGGTGCCGATCACGAGGATGTTCACCCGACGGGTGAGGCGGAGCCAGGAGAAGGGGTCTGCCTCTGCCGGGCGGCCCAGGTCGCGCGCCCCGGTGAAGGTCTCCGTCCGGCCGGCCAGGGAGAGGTAGGCGCCCAGGATGAACCCGAAGACGCCGACGACCAGTGCGGGCAGCGCCCACCGGACCACCCACATCCAGTCGGAGCGGCGGGGGGCGGGTGGAGGAGCGTACACTTGGATGTTCGGGTCCATACGCCTCAGATGAGCAGACCTAATCGTACGAGTTCGCAGGGGAATGTCAAGAAATGCCCAACAGTAATGCTACTACACGAGATCAGATGGATGGACACACGAACGCTGCCGCCCGGAGCAGGGGCAGTTGGCGCCTGCCTGGACGGGTTATAGAGGCGCGGGGAGAGGGGGAATCCGCGTGTTGCAGGAGTTGCATCTGAACGCCTACGCCAAGATCAACCTGTCCCTGAACGTGCTGGGGGCGCGTGAGGATGGCTATCACGAGGTAGAAACCGTCCTCCACACGCTCGATCTCCACGACACCATTACCTTGCGGGAGCGCGAGGAGGGGATCGAGGTGCGCGCCGATTCCCCCGCGGTGCCTCAGGATGCTCGGAACATGGTCCTCCGGGCGGCAGAGGTGCTGCGGGAGGCGTTCGGCGTGCGGCGGGGCGTGGAGATTGACATTCGGAAGGCGATCCCGGTGGCGGCGGGCCTCGGTGGGGGCAGTTCAGATGCGGCGATCACGCTGCTCGGACTGGTGCAGATGTGGAAGCTCCGGCTGAACGGACGCGGTCTGATCTCTTTGGCCGCCACGCTCGGATCGGACGTGCCGTTCTTCCTCGAGGGGGGCGCCGCCCTCGCCCGGGGACGGGGCGAGCGCCTGCAGTGGCTGCCGCCGCTCCCCACGACCTGGGTCGTTCTGGCGCGCCCGCGCGTTGAGGTGTCGACGAAGTGGGCGTACGAAAAGCTGGACCTCGGGGCGCTCCGCGCCCGTCCCGAGGTGGCATCACTGGTGGAGGCGATCCGCCGGGAGGATCTCTCCGCTGTGGGGCGGTTGGTGGGGAACGTCTTTGAGGATCTCCTCGCCACCACCTACCCCGTCGTCTCCGACCTGAAGCGGCGGATCCTGGCGGGCGAGGCCTACGGCGCCGCGCTTTCCGGGACCGGCCCGACGGTGTTCGGCCTCATGGCGAATGAGGCCGCGGCGCGCAAGGTCGCAAGCGACCTGGCCTCTATGAATGAGGTGGAGGTTCTGGTGAGCCGCACCTTCGCCGAAGAGCGGTAACGGGGAGTGCCCGATGCCATCCTGCTGGCCGGGGGCGGCGAGGGGACCGGTCCCGGCAAGGCCTTCATCGACGGCGTGGGCCACCCGATGGTGTGGTATGTGGCGCGAGCCCTGGCCTCCACGAAGGCGGTCGGCCGGGTGGTGGCGGTGGGCCCCCCCGAGGCGCTGCGGGCCGCCTGCGGGCCGCTCGTGGCGGACGTTGTGGCGGATGAAGGCGGCTCGATCATGGACAACGTGGTGGCAGGGCTCCGGGTGCTGGACGGGCCCTCCTCGGTGCTCGCCGCAGCCAGTGACATCCCCCTCCTGACGGCGGAGGCGGTGGAGGAGTTCCTTGAGGCCTGCGCGAAGCAGGAGGCCGACCTCTACTACGCCATCGTTCCACAGTCAGTGCTCGAAGACCGGTACCCTGGGGCGCGGAAGACGTTCGTCAGGGTGCTGGACGGTTCGTTTACCGCGGCAAGCGTCTTGCTCTTCAACCCGGCCCTCGTTGACAGGGTCCGGGGGTTTGTGGAGAAGATCCTGGCCGCCCGCAAGAAGCCGTGGCTCATGGCCAGCCTCTTCGGCTGGTCGACGACGATGCGGCTCGCCTCAGGGCGGCTGTCGATTCAGGAGATGGAGGCGCGGGCGCGCGAGGTGACCGGCGTGGTGGGCCGGGCGGTGATCATGCGGCGGCCGGAGATGGTGCTCGACGCCGACGTCGAGCACCCGGAGAACCTGGCCATCATCCGGCGGGAATTGCGCGGGATGGCGCAGGCCTGACCGGGCGGGGCGTGCAGGAGACGGGGGAGAGGTGACGGGGCTGAGCGTGCGGCAGGCGCGAAAGCCGCGGGAGGCGGGCAGGCTCCGGCGGGGGGAGCGGATGGTCGTGATGGCCCAGCGTCTGCTCAGCCACCCCTATCAGCTGTTTTCCCTGTCCACCTTCACGGCATCGCTCGGGGCTGCGAAGTCCACGATCAGCGAAGACCTGGGCTTCCTCCGCCGGACCTTCGAGCGGTTCCACCTGGGCAAGGTGGAGACCCTCG
>JANONS010000271.1:0-14019 GCA_031420915.1 Armatimonadota bacterium | reverse complement strand
AGAACGTCTCCCGGATCACGGCGGACCTGTTGGCGGAGGTCGCTGCGCACAACGTCCGCTATGTGGAGGTCCGCGTGGGCGGCCGCCGGGGGTTCACGACGCTCGGGGTCCGTCCGATGCTGGAGGCAATGGCACAGGCGGCGGAGGCGGTCGAAGCCAGGTTGGGCGTCCGCAGCAATTTTCTCGTGACGATCGTGCGGGAGCGCGGCCCACAGGAGGCCGAGCGCATCGTCGCCGAGGCGGTGGCCTGCCGGGACTGCCGGGTGGTCGGGATTGACCTGGCCGGAGACGAAGCCAACTACCCGCCGGCGATGTTCGCACGCGCCGCTGATCTGGCGCGCGAGGCGGGGCTGGGCATCACCGTGCACGCCGGCGAGTTCACCGGCCCGGCCAGCGTGTGGACGGCGATCTACCAGTTAGGGGCGCAGCGGATCGGTCACGGGATCCGCGCCGTCGAGGATCCCGACCTCCTGGCGTATCTGCGCGAGCACCAGGTGACGCTGGAACTCTGTCCCACCAGCTACCTGCGGCTGGGGCTGGTCCCCTCGCTGGCCGACAACCCGCTCCAGACCCTGCTCGCCGCCGGGGTCCCGGTGACGGTGAACAGTGACGACCCCATTCTCCTGGACACCGACCTCACCCGCGAGCTCGAATCGGTTCAGGCGGCCCTCGGCCTATCCATGGAGACGATCGCCACCATGATGCGCACCGCCGCCCGGGCGGCATTTCTCCCTGTGAACGCTCGTCAGGTCCTGGAGCAACAGATCGCCAGCGCACCCGCAGCCACCTAGGCTGCGATTCATCGCCTAGCCCGTAGATCACTCTGGCAGCCGGTGCTTGCAGGTCGGATGGCACGTTTGACAGGGCTCCGGCGCCTCAATAGAATGAAGGTGGATTGTTGAGTAAGAACTGAACAATCGGGGGTGGTGTGTGGCCGACCTGGAGGTCCGGGATCTGCACGTGCAGGTAGAGGAGAAGGTGATCCTGAAGGGGGTCAGCCTCACCGTCAACAAGGGCGAGGTACACGCCCTGATGGGGCCCAACGGTTCCGGCAAGTCCACCCTGGCCAACGTGTTGATGGGGAACCCTTTCTACCAGGTGGCGAGGGGGGACGTTCTTTATAAAGGAGAGGACCTGTTGGTGATGGCCCCGGATGAGCGGGCCCGGAAGGGCCTGTTCATCGCCTTCCAGTACCCGGTGGCCATCCCGGGCGTGACGATGGCCTCGTTTCTGCGGACCGCGGTGAGCGCGCGGCGCGGGTACGAGAAGGAGTTGATACCGGTTGGCGAGTTTCAGAAGATCCTGCGGGCGAAGATCGAGGATCTGAAGATGGATCCCGCGATCACCGGCCGCTACGTGAACGAGGGGTTCAGTGGGGGCGAGAAGAAGCGGGCGGAGATCCTGCAGATGGCGCTGATGGAGCCGGAGATCGCCATCATGGACGAGACCGACTCCGGGCTGGACATCGACTCGGTGAAGATCGTGGCCGACGGGGTGAACCGGATGTTCGACGCCTCCGGCCGGCAGATGGGGATTGTGGTCATCACCCACTACTCGCGGATCCTTCACTACATCAAGCCGCACCACGTGCACGTGATGTTCGACGGCCGGCTGGTGGTGTCCGGCGGGGCTGAGCTGGCGGAGGAACTGGAGCAGAACGGGTACGAGGGGATCAAGTCGCAGGTGGAAGTGATCCATGCGGAGGTCCAGGAGGCGGGCGCCGTCCGGCGCGCGGGCAAGGTCTTCTGGGTGGTACACTGATGGCACCCCACACGCATCGCCGGGTGAGGGGAACCTAAAGGAGAAGCATGGCGACGACGAGTCCGTTGGGTATCGATTTCGACCATTACAAGTGGGGGTTCCACGACCCGGAGGATAAGTACGTCTTCAAGGCGCGCAAGGGACTCGATGCCGAGGTCATCAACCAGCTCTCCCACATGAAGGGCGAGCCCGACTGGATGCGGGCCTACCGCCTGCACGCCTACGAGCACTACCGGCAGCGTCCCACCCCCAAGTGGGGCGCCAACCTCGACCAGATCGACTTCGAGGACATCTACTACTACCTCAAGCCGACTGAGGGGAAGGGCCGCACCTGGGAGGACGTGCCGGAAGACATCAAGCGCACCTTCGACCGCCTGGGCATCCCCGAAGCCGAGAAGAAGTTCCTGGCCGGGGTGGGGGCCCAGTACGAGAGCGAGTCCGTCTACCACAACCTGAAGGAGGAGTGGGAGAAACTCGGGGTCATCTTCCTGGACACCGACAGCGCGCTGCGCGAGCACCCCGACCTTCTGCGGGAGTACTTCGGCACGGTGGTGCCGCCGGAGGACAACAAGATCGCCGCCCTCAACTCGGCGGTCTGGTCCGGGGGCTCCTTCGTGTACGTCCCAGAGGGCGTACACGTGGACATCCCGCTGCAGGCGTACTTCCGCATCAACGCGGAGAAGGCGGGGCAGTTCGAGCGGACGATGATCATCTGCGAGCCGGGCTCCTACGTCCACTATGTGGAGGGGTGCTCGGCGCCCACCTACATGGCCGACTCGCTGCACAGCGCGGTCGTGGAGATCATCGTCAAGGAGGGCGCCCGCTGCCGCTACACCACCATTCAGAACTGGTCGACCAACACCTACAACCTGGTGACCAAGCGCGCTGTGGCCTATCGCGACGCCACGATGGAGTGGATTGACGGGAATATCGGCTCAAAAATTACTATGAAGGACCCGAGCGTGTTCATGGTGGAGCCGGGGGCCAAAGCGGAGATCCTGTCCGTCGCCTTCGCCGGCAAGGGGCAGCACCAGGATCCAGGCGGGAAGGTGATCCACGCCGCGCCACATACCCAGTCCAGCGTCGTCAGCAAGTCCATCAGCAAGGATGGCGGGCGCGCCGGCTATCGCGGTCTCGTGAAGATCTACCCAGGGGCTCACGGCAGCAAGTGCGCGGTGCGCTGCGACGCGCTGATCCTCGATGACCAGTCGCGCTCAGATACCTACCCCACGATGGAGATTGAGGAAGAGGACGTGCAGATCACCCACGAGGCCACGGTGAGCAAAGTGAGCGACGAGCAGCTCTTCTACCTGATGGCCCGCGGGATCAAAGCGGACGAGGCGATGGGAATGATCGTCCGCGGGTTCATCGAGCCGATCATAAAGGAGCTGCCGCTGGAGTACGCGGTGGAACTGAACCGGATGATCGCGCTAGAGATGGAGGGCTCGGTGGGCTAACAGGTGTCCTGACGGCGGGCATGAGGCAGGGCCGCGGACTCGCTGTCCTGCCTTTTTCGTGAAGACGGGGGACGAGGCGTGAGCGATCCAATCGTGGAACAGTCGGCACCGGCGCCCGGGCTCGGGCGAGAGGCCGTGCTGGCCCTTTCCGAGCGTCGGGCGGAACCCGCCTGGATGCGGGAGCGGCGCCTGGAGGCGTGGAGTCTCTATGAGGCGATGCCGCTGCCCGACCCCAACGCGGACGCGTGGCGCCGCACCGATATCAGTGGGCTGCAGTTGGACGAGGTTCGACCGATCCTGGATGGCCAGACGCGCGGCGGCGGAGAGGCCTGGCCGCGGTGGGTGCAGGAGGCTCTCGCCGGAGCGGGGGAGCGCCGCGGGGGAATGCTCGTCCAGCGCGACGGGCGCACCGTGCATCATGCAGTGGATGAAGCGGTGCGCGGGCAAGGCGTCCTCTTCCTGGACACACATGCGGCACTGAGCCAGGTCCCTGACCTGGTGCGCGAGCACTTCATGGCCGTGGTCCGGCCGGACGAGCTGAAGTTCCGCGCGCTGCACGCTGCGCTGTGGGATGGAGGAACCTTCCTCTATGTGCCACCACGCGTCGAAGTGACCCTCCCGCTGCTCTCCGCCACATGGATCGACACCTCGGGGGCGGGCCTCTTCCCGCATACGCTGGTGGTCGCGGATGAGGGCAGTAAGGTCACCCTGATCGATCTCTTTGGTTCGGACCCGATGGCCCGTCAGACCGTCGTCAGCAACGCCACAGAACTGATCCTGCGTGATGGGGCGCAGGTGCGGTACGTCGCCTTCCAGGACTGGGGGCCGGGCGTGTGGGAGTTCGGCATCATCCGGGCCCACCTGGCCCGCGACGCCACGCTGCACAGCCTGGTCGTGGCGTTTGGTGGGAGCCTGGTGAAGACCGACATCGAGTCGCTGCTCCGCGGGTCGGGCGGTCGGTCGGAGATGCTCGGCCTCTACTTCGGCGACGAGACGCAGCACTTCGACTTCCACACATTGCAGGAGCATTTCGCGCCGCACACGCAAAGTGATCTGCTCTACAAGGGCGCCGTCAAGGACCGCGCCCGCTCGGTCTTCGCCGGTTTGATCCGGGTGCACCAGGGGGCGCAGAAGACCAACGCCTTTCAGTCGAACCGCAACCTCATCCTCAACGCGGGGGCCAAGGCGGTGAGCGACCCCAAACTGGAGATCATGGCCAACGATCTCCGCTGCACCCATGGCTCGGCCACCAGCCGGCTCAATGATGAGCACCTCTTCTACCTGATGAGCCGGGGATTGCGCCGGCAGCAGGCCGTGCAGATGGTGGTGGACGGCTTCTTCGCGGAGGTGCTGGACCGGGTGCCGCTGGCGGATCTGCGGGTCCAGATGCAGCAGGAGATCGCACGGAAGCTCGAGGAGATGTGAGCGAGGGATGAGCGAGTTTGTCAAGGTGGCGACAGTGGACGAGATCCCGCCGGGGCAGGGTCGCCAGGTGAACGTCAACGGCTACCGCATCGCGGTGTTCAACGTCGGTGGCACGTTCTACGCGGTTGATGACACCTGCACCCACGAGGAGGCTTCGCTCGCGGAAGGGCCGGTGAGCGGAGAGATCGTGGCCTGTCCCAAGCACGGGTCGCGCTTCCACCTGCCGACGGGACGGGTGCTCTCGCTGCCGGCGGTGCGCCCGGTGAACACCTACGAGGTGAAGGTCGAGGGCGGGGACGTCCTCCTTGTGCCGCAGCCCCGCAAGGGCGTGGGGATGCCGCACAAGGTACGCTAGGGAATGCAAGAGAGCTGGCGGATCCAGGGGGAGGCGAGGCCGATGATGGCTGAGAGCGTTCGGGAGGATTTTCCCCTCCTCAAACAGCAGATGCACGGCAAACGCCTGGTCTACCTGGACAGCGCCGCGACCTCGCAGAAACCGCGCGTCGTCCTGGAGGCATTGCGCGAGTATTACGAGGAGTACAATGCCAACGTCCACCGCGGGATCTACTTCATCGCGGAGAAGGCCACCCAGCGGTATGAGGAGGCACGGGCGAGGGTGGCGCGCTTCATCAACGCGCCTCGCCCCGAGGAGATCGTCTTCACCCGGGGCACCACCGAATCGATCAACCTGGTGTCCTATGCCTGGGGGCGGGCCAACATCCACAAGGGGGACGAGATCCTCCTGACCGAGATGGAGCACCACAGCAACCTCGTCCCCTGGCAGTTGCTGGCCGCGGAGAAGGAGGCCCGGCTGCGCTATCTGCCGTTCGACGGGCAGGGGCGGCTGGCGATGGAGGAGCTGGACGGGCTTCTGACGGAGCGGACGAAACTCGTCGCCGTGACGCATCAGTCGAATGTCCTGGGCACGATCAATCCGGTCAAAGAGATTGCCCGGCGCGCGCACGCGGTGGGAGCGCTGGTACTGGTGGACGGCGCGCAGAGCGTCCCCCACATGCCGGTGGATGTGCAGAATTTGGAGTGCGATTTTCTCGCTTTCTCCTCGCACAAGATGTGCGGACCCACGGGGGCGGGGGCGCTGTGGGCGCGCTATGATCTCCTGGACGCGATGCCTCCCTTCCACGGCGGCGGCGAGATGATCATGCTGGTTCAGCTGCACGAGACGACATACAAGGACCCGCCGCACAAGTTTGAGGCGGGCACGCCCAACATCGCCGACTGCATCGTCTGGGGAACGGCGATCGAGTACCTGGAGGGCCTGGGGATGGAGGCGATCCGGCAGCACGAGCGACAGCTGGTGGTCTACGCCCTCGGGCAGCTCCGCGAGGTGGAGGGGGTGCGCACGTTCGGGCCGGAGAATGTCGAGCAACGGGGAGGCGCGATCGCCCTGGATATCGCGAGGGTCCATCCGCACGACGTGGCGCAGGTGCTCGATCAGGAGGGTATCGCCGTGCGCGCCGGGCATCACTGCGCCCAGCCCCTGCACCGCCGGCTGGGGCTCGCGGCGTCTACGCGCGCGAGCCTCTACCTGTACAATACGCCGCAGGACATCGACGCGCTCGTGCGCGGCCTGGAGGTCGTGCGGCGCCTCTTCACGCCACGCACGAGCGTGGTGCGGGATCGGTAAGGAGACACGCGTGGGGCTGGACGATCTCTATCGGGAAATCATCCTGGATCACTACGCGCACCCCCGCAATCGCGGGACCCTCGAGCAGGCGGACATCTCCGTCGAGGGGACCAACCCGTTGTGCGGCGACGAACTCTCCTTCTCTGTCCGTCTGCAGGATGGGGTGATCCGCGATGTCCGGTTTGAGGGGCGCGGCTGCTCCATCAGCCAGGCCTCCGCGTCGATGATGACCGGCGAGATCCAGGGGAAGACGCTATCTGAGGCCCGGGCGCTGGTGGAGCAGTTCAAGGCGATGATGCGCGGCCAGCCATCGACGCTCGACGAGACCGATCTCGCCGCGCTCGCGGGGGTCCGGAAGTTCCCCGTCCGCGTGAAGTGCGCCACCCTGGCCTGGGTGGCGGTGGACCAGGGGATCGAGGAGTTCGAGCAGGGCACACGGGCCACTCGGGCAACGACCGAGGTCCAGGAGTAACAGGTGGCGACCTGGACGAGCGAGATTCACGAGCTGGCGCAGCAGCTGCGCGTGGATGCGATCCGCTGCAGCACAGCGGCGGGCTCCGGACATCCCACCTCCGCGCTGTCAGCGGCCGATCTGATGGCGGTGCTGCTCGCCCGCCACCTGCGGTACGATTTCGCCCACCCCGAGCACGCCAACAACGACCGGCTGATTTTCTCGAAGGGGCACGCCACACCGCTCCTGTACGCGCTCTTCAAAGCGGCCGGAGCGATCAGCGACGAAGAGTTCATGACCTATCGCGGGCTCCACAGCCGCCTGGAGGGCCATCCGACCCCCGTGCTGCCCTGGGTCGACGTGGCCACGGGCTCGCTGGGTCAGGGGCTGGCCATCGGTGTGGGGGTGGCGCTCGCGGGGAAGTACCTGGACAAACTTCCCTACACCGTCTGGGTCTTGCACGGGGACAGCGAGATGGCCGAAGGAGCCGTGTGGGAGGCGTTTGAGCATGCGGCGCACTACCGGCTCGACAATCTGATCGCCACTCTGGACGTCAACCGCCTCGGGCAGCGGGGCGAGACGATGCTGGGGTGGAACACGCAGGCCTATGCGGCGCGGATCAAGGCGTTTGGCTGGCGCACCATTGAGCTTGATGGCCACGACCTCGAGGCGATCGACCGGGCCTACCAGGAGGCAGCGGCCGGCGCCGGTACGGGGCAGCCAACGGCGGTCATCGCGCGGACGGTGAAGGGGAAGGGTGTCTCAGTCATTGAGGACAAGAACGGTTGGCATGGCAAGGCACTCTCGAAAGACGAAGCAGCGCGCGCGATCGCCGCACTGGGCGGGGAGCGGCAACGCACCGTCCGGGTTCGCCCGCCGGAGGACCGGCGCCCCGACCCGCTGCCACTGGCCGCGCCGCTCGAGCTGCCCCGCTATGCTCCCGGCGAGGAAGTGCCCACCCGAAAGGCCTACGGGGATGCCCTGCGCGCGCTGGGCGCCGCCTTTCCGTCCGTCGTGGTGCTCGACGGTGAGGTGAACAACTCCACCTACGCGGAGGAGTTCGCACGCGCCTATCCCGAGCGCTACTTCGAGATGTACATCGCCGAACAGCAGATGGTGGCTGCAGCGGTGGGCCTCCAGGTCCGCGGGTGGAAGGTGTTTGCCTCCACCTTCGCCTGCTTCCTCACGCGGACCTACGATTTCATCCGGATGGCGGCGATCTCACGGGCCGATCTCAAACTCTGCGGGTCGCATGCGGGGGTCAGTATCGGGGAGGATGGACCCTCCCAGATGGGGCTGGAGGACCTCGCCATGATGCGCGCGGTCTACGGCTCCACCGTCCTCTATCCCTGTGACGCGAACCAGACTGCCGCGCTGGTCGCGGGGATGGTGGACTGCGATGGGATTGTCTACCTCCGCACGACGCGGATGAAGACCCGCGTGATCTACGAGGCCGGCGAGCAGTTCCCCATCGGCGGGAGCCGGCTGCTGCGCCAGTCGGGCGAGGATCGGGTGACGCTGGTGGGGGCGGGGGTGACTACCCACGAGGCGCTGCGCGCAGCAGATCTGCTTGTCGCGCAGGGGATCCGGGCCCGGGTGATCGATTGTTATTCCATCAAACCCATCGATGCCCGGACGCTGCAGGAGGCGGCGCGGGCGACCGGTGGCCGCGTGGTGGTGGCCGAGGACCACTGGCCTGAGGGCGGGCTCGGGGACGCCGTAATGGAGGCACTCACCGATCCCGCGTTCATGCAGGCCGGGCTGAGCCCGATGGTCCGCCGGCTGGCGGTCAGGGTGATGCCTGGGTCCGCGACGCCCGCGGAGCAATTGGAGGCAGCGGGCATCGACGCCCGTCACATCGCCGCGGCGGCGCAGGCGCTGGTCGAGATCCCGACCGCGGTCAGGAGGTAGGAGCAGACATCGCACGCATGACGGTCGCGCACGTCTCGGATCTCAGCCCGGGCGGGGCCAGGCTCGTGGAGGTCTCGGGGCGCGCCATCGCGCTCTTCCGCCGTGAGGAGGGATGGTACGCGATCGACAACACCTGTCCCCACCGCGGCTGCCCTCTGGCCGGGGGGCACGTGGAGGGGTTCCTGGTGACCTGCCCCTGCCACGGCAGCCAGTTCGACATCCGCACGGGGGCGGTGGTCCTCCCGCCGGCGGTGATGGACGTGGACGCCTATCGCGTGGTGGTGCAGGGAGAGGACGTACAGATCGAGATTCCGTAGCCCAACAGGTAAGCCCGCCCACCCGACCGCGGGCCCTTTCTACTTGACTGGATGAAGTTCACCGGGCCATAATGTAGTTACATTAGAGACTACATTAATGGAGGGATCGCGATGCCGGAGGCCGGTGTGCGTGAGCTCAAGGCTCGAGCTTCCGAGATTGTCAGACGGGTGCGGGACAAAAGAGCCAGATATATCATCACCTACCGGGGGCGGCCTGTCGCTGTCCTGGCACCGCTCGAAGGCTCGACGACGACGGAAACAGGGCGCGGCGGCGAGGCATGGCGCGAACTTGAGCGGCTGGGCAGAGAGATCGGAAAAGGCTGGCGGGCTCCCGTGAGCAGCGCTGAGCTCCTTTCAGGAATGCGCCGGTAGGGCGCCGGGGCTGAGCAGAGATGTCTGGTCCCTACACAGTCGATGCCAGTGTATTCCTGAACGCCTTCAATCCCTACGAAGCCGGCTACCAGGACAGCAACCGCCTTCTGACCCGCTTTCAGCAAGAGGGTGTTCCGATCGTCGTTCCGACGCTCCTGCTGCCAGAGGTCGCTGGCAACATCGCCCGCGGCCGCCAGGATGCCAACCTGGCTCGCGCATTTGTCAGCAGCCTGAGCAATCTTCCTCATCTCATATTCGTGTCGCTGGATGCTGCCGCTGCTCATCGGGCCGCTGACATCGCCGCGGGACATCGGCTACGCGGCAGCGATGCAGTCTATGCCTCCGTCGCGCTTCAGTTTGGCGGTACCTTGGTCACCCTTGATCAGGAACAGAAGGCGCGTGTGGCCAGGATCCTTCCCACGCGCCTCCCCTCGGAGATCAGGATTCCTTGATCGTTCGATGCAATTTGACCCTCTTTCCGGGCCCATGTTAGGATGTGGGCGGCCACGGTAGTTCCGAGAGGAGCCGAAAGTGCCCGACACACCTCAACCGCATGTCGACGGGCAGTCACGGCAGGCTCAGCAACCGCTTCGCGCCAGTGCGGCCGCTCCCATTGATCGTCTCGTAGAAGTCGTCGACGCCCTCCCCGGCGGCAGCGTTATGCTGACGAGCATCGAGCACCTCCTCAACTGGGGCCGGGCCAGCAGCCTGTGGCCCCTCACGTTCGGCCTGGCCTGCTGCGCCATCGAGATGATGGGCGCCTTCGCCGGCCGCTTCGACCTCGACCGGATCGGGGTCATCCCCCGCGCGACCCCGCGCCAGGCGGACTTGATTATTGTGGCGGGTCGCGCCACGATCAAGATCGCCCCCATCGTCCGCCGGTTGTGGGAGCAGATGCCGGAGCCGAAGTATGTGATCTCGATGGGGTCGTGTGCGACCTGCGGCGGCCCGTTCTATTACGACAACTACTCGATCCTCAAAGGGATCGACGCCGTGATTCCCGTGGACGTCTATGTGCCGGGGTGCCCGCCGCGGCCTGAGGCGCTCTACGAGGGCGTCCTCAAACTGCAGGAGAAGATCATGAAGGAACCCTTCCTGCGCCGGCGCGCCCGCCTGGTGGCATCCGCCTAGCCGTATGGCCCTCCGCACCGAAGAACTGATCCTGAACATGGGCCCGCAGCACCCCAGCACGCACGGCGTGCTGCGCATGGTCGTCACCCTCGATGGCGAGAACATCATGGACGTGCAGCCGGACATCGGCTACCTCCACTCCTCCGTCGAGAAGATGATGGAGTACCGCACCTACATCCAGAACATCTCGCTGGCCGACCGGGGGATGGACTACCTGGCAGCGCTGGCCAACGAGATGGCGCTGCTGCGCGCGGTGGAGACGCTGGGGGGGATCGAGACCCCGCTGCGGGCGCAGTGGCTGCGCACGATGTTCCTGGAGTTCCAGCGCATCGCGAGCCACCTGGTCTGGCTGGGCACGTGGGGGATCGACATCGGGGCGACCACGGTCTTCCTGTGGTGCTTCCGCGAGCGGGAGCAGGTGATCGACCTCTTCGAGCAGTCCACCGGCGGGCGGCTGCACTACGTCTACTTCCGCCCCGGCGGGGTCTACGAGGACATCCCCGAAGGGTGGCTGCAAAAGGCCCTCGCCTTCTGCGATGACTTCGAGCAGCGTCTGGTCGAGTACCACCAGTTGCTCACCGGCAACCCGATCTTCGAGGTGCGGACGAAAGGGATCGGCGTGTTGCCTCGGGAGGTAGCGATCAATTTGGGCGCCTCGGGACCGGTGGCTCGCGCCTCGGGGATCGCGTTTGATGTGCGCAAGGCCTTTCCCTACATGAAGTATGCCGAGGTGGAGTTCGACATCCCGGTGCGGGAGGAGGGGGACTGCTTCGCCCGCTACATGGTGCGCATGGAGGAGATGCGGCAGTCCGTGCGGATCATCCGGCAGTGCGCCGAGAAACTGCCGCCGGGCGAGATCCGGGCCAAGGTGCCGATCACGTTGCGCCTCCCGAAGGGGGAAGTCTACACACGCACGGAGTCGCCGCGGGGGGACCTCGGGATCTACCTGGTCAGCCAGGGCGGCGAGACCCCCTACCGGGTGAAGATCCGGGCCCCCGCCTTCAGCAACCTGTTTGCCCTCTCGGAGATCATGCGCGGATGGAAGGTGGCAGACATGATCGCCATCCTGGGCAGCATCGATATCGTGCTGGCGGATGTGGACCGCTAGGGTGTGGACGATGAGCGCGGTCGCAGGAGGACGATGAGAGCGCTGCTTGAACGCGTGGGGCGCGGGATGGAGGGGCTGGTCACCGGGTTGCGGGTGACCTTCACCACGCTGCTGCGGCCGAAGAACACGGTGATGTACCCGATCAAGAAGGTGGACGTCTCCCCCCGCTGGCACGGGCTCCTTGCCCTACCCATCGATCCCCAGATCGGCAACGATCTGTGCATCATCTGTTTTCAGTGCGAGCGGGTCTGTCCCAGCCGGTGCATTCACATCGAAGCAACCGGGAAGGCCAAGGAGCGCGTCCTCACCCGGTTCGACATCGAGATGGATAAGTGCCAGTACTGCGGGTTGTGCGTGGAGGTCTGTCCGACCGAGGCGATCGTGTTCGTCCCGCACTACGAGGCCAGCACCTACAACCGTCACAACCTGAACTATGATCTGGAAGACCTGCATCGGGCTGCACCGAAGGAGCCGATCGCCCGAGGGGTGATCCGGTGAGCTGGGCCCTGGTCGAGCGCCTGCGCCAGCGGTTTCCGGAGATTGAGCCATTCCCCCGCGAGCGCGGGCCGGGCGAGGCTGCCGGTGGCTCAGAACGACATTCGCCCTTGGCAGCCCCGCCCGGCCCGCCGGCTCCCGACGAAGCGACTCAGCCCCCGGCGAGCGCCAGCGCAGGCGCTCCACCCGCGGGCCCCGCGCCGCCTACCCGTCTGCCGCCGAAGCGCGAGGAGGCGAAGGCCCCGGTCTTCCTGACGCCGGGAGCCTGGGTGCCGCGAGAGCGCCTGCTCGAGATCTGCCGGTTCGCCGCCACGGATCCTGCGTTCGGGATGGACTACCTCTCCTTCGTGACCGGGGTGGACTTCCCCGAGCAGGCGCAAATGGAGGCCGTCTATCACCTGTTCTCCATGGTCCGCCGCCACGAACTGCTCCTGAAGGTGCGCGTCCCGCGGGATGATCCCCGCGTTCCCACCGTGACCCCGATCTGGGGCGGCGCCAACTGGCACGAGCGGGAGGCCTACGACCTGCTGGGCATCATCTTCGAGGGGCATCCGAACCTCCGGCGGATCATGATGACGGAGGACTGGGCGGGCCATCCACTGCGCAAGGATTACGTGTTCGAGGATCCGCCGTGGCTCGTCGAACTCGCCACACAGCGTCAGCGTGAGATCGAAGGGCTCGGCCTGGGAGAGCGCGCGTAGGGGTGGTGTCCGTGCACATCCCGTCCGCCCTGCGGCAGAAGACGGCAGGCCGCGGGCGCGTCGACGCGCGGGGCCGGACGGTGAGGGAGGTGCTGCACGACCTGGAGCGGCAGTTCCCGGGGCTGCTCTTTGCGCTCTGTCACGAGACAGGCGAGGTCCGCCCCTACATCAATATCTTCCTCGATAACGAGAACATCACGTCGCTTGGAGGCCTCGACACGTCGGTGGGTGGAGCCGAACTCTACATCCTGCAGTCGGTGGCGGGGGGATAGTGATCGGCTCGCGCGCACGTGCGGCGGTCGGTGAACAGGAGGAGTAGAGGATGGCGCGATCGCGATTTCCCAGGGGTACGGCACTGTTGATGGCGGGGACCAAGCGTGGGCTCTTTCTCTTCAGTTCGAAAGACCGGCGCGCATGGCGGACGGAGGGACACCACCTTAAAGGGAGACCCGTCTACTACGGCGCGCTGGACACCCGCAACGGCCCACGGCTCTTCGCCACGGACAACGAGGTCTTTTTCGGCTCTCGTCTCCGCTATAGCGACGACTACGGTCGTACCTGGAAGGAACCCGCGCAGGGGATTCAGTTCCCGCAAGGTACGGGGCTCAAGCTAAAGAACATCTGGGTGGTTGAGCCCGGTCCGGCAAACGATGGCGACACCCTCTACGCGGGGGTGGATCCCGCCGCGCTCTTCGTCAGCACCGATCGAGGCGTCACCTGGGACCTCAACCGCGACCTCAACAACCACCCGACCCGACCCAAGTGGAACCCGGGGAACGGCGGCCTGTGCCTGCATTCCATTGTGTTTGACCCATCGAACCGCCGCCGGATGTGGGTCGGGATCTCGGCCGTGGGGGTCATGCGGACCGATGACGGCGGCCGTACCTGGAAGATGGTGAACAAAAACACTCGCGCCGACTTCCAGCCCGAGAAATATCCGGAGTTCGGTCAGTGCGTCCACCGGTTGCTCCTCAGCCCCCACAACCCCGAGGTCCTCTACCAGCAGAACCACTGCGGTGTCTACGCATCCACCAACGCGGGCGAGGACTGGGTGGATATCCAGACCAACCTGCCGTCACCGTTCGGCTTCCCCATGGCGCTGGATCCCCACGATCCCGCGACACTCTACGTGGTGGTGGAGGACGGCGATGCCCGGTGCAACCTCACCGACCAGTTCACCGTGTTTCGCACCGAGAACGCCGGGAAGCGCTGGACGCGCCTGACCAAGGGGTTACCGAAAGGCCC
>JANONS010000270.1:0-3460 GCA_031420915.1 Armatimonadota bacterium | reverse complement strand
GCCACCTGATAGTGATCATCGCTTGGCCTCCTGGTTCAGAACATAACCGCCCTCCCGCCGTTACCACCTTCACATGTTCCCAAGCATCCGCCATCCCAGGCAGATAGGGCTTGGACTTGGACGCACCAAGGGTACCAAGCCGGGTGTCGCGGGTCGCGGTACAACGTGTATAGGGGGAGTAGAGGTCAACTCGATCAAATTAGGACACTACCTACTGGTTCAGTAGATCCCGTACACTTCCCGCCTTTCGTCAGGTGTGGCGCTCGCAGTACTCGAGCGGTGTGAGGTAGCCGAGGTCCTGGTGGGGGCGGATGGTGTTGTAAATGTGCGCCCAAGCCTGGAGCTGCGCGCGGTGGGCTCCCAGGGTCGGCTCCCTCATAAGGCGCCGGTTCCTGGTTCGAACCCCAGCATCCTGAGCAATTATTGCCTCTGACGACCAACTCTGAGGCGCTGGGGGATTAGCCGCTTCAACCTCGTCAACTGCTGGTCGACCTCTTCCCACACGGGCGGATTCGCCACAACAACCAATCCTTGCCCTCTTCTCCACTGCTCCGCGGCATTCGCTCGCATCTCCTCGAAGCGTCGATGCAGATCTGTATTGGGCCGAACCCGGAGAAGGTGAAGTTTCCGACGGACAAGGCGAGGCAGCACCTTCCAATCCCCAGTCCGGAGCACACGCGTCCCGTACCAATGTAAGTCGTGGGCGTCGTTGGCTTCGCCACGCCCCAGGAACGCCCGGACTTTCTCGGCGGCCCTCTCAGCTCGGTGGACGACAGGCACGCGCACTTGCTCACGGTTCGGTAACTCGATCAATGCCTGCTCAGGGGGCAATACCAAAGGCTCCTCCCAGTTCACCGATACAGTAACGGGAATCTCTTCGCCACCTGTCAGGGGCCTACATCGGACAAGAAAACTGATACTTGCGGTGCCACGGCGGACAATCCTTTCAACCCCCAGAACAACTCGTCTCGCCGCCGTCGTTGACAGGGCGTCGCGTACCCACTTTTCCTCGACACGACGCCCCTGCAGTTCAGAACTATCCAGGTCACGGGAGAGTCGCGGGCTTTGATCTACGAGCCGCATTATGGCTCCGCCCTTGAACGCAACGGCGTGTCTCATGCGTGGGTGTTGGCTGAGCAACGCAACCAGTTGGCCGAGGATAAGCGCCCGTTCAAATGCATCTGCAGGAACGCCCAACGCTTCTGCTTGACGCCGAACCGTGGTTCGAAACGTAGGAGGAGGGGCTTTTCTCGCCTTCCCTTTCATCGGGCCGCCGCCGCGATCTCTTCCTTCCCTTTGGGCAGTAGTAGCCGCCATCTTGAGTCTCGAACGATGGCAGGTCGCTCTCCGCCCAAGGGAGTCCAGTTGTGTGACCGTCTCGCGAGTCTTTGGAGAACGGGGTCGACCCTACCCGTTGCCAACTCAAGCAAAAGGCCCAATCGGCGTGCAAGGACAATCGAACCAATTCGGATGGCCTGCATGCGCAGTCCGCTGCGAGTGAGCTTTCGAGTGGAAAGGCCGACTATGAGAACGTGCAAGAGTTCCGGCCATCCAGGGGTTAGGTGCAATCCTTCCAGGCTGTCGCAGAAGGCTTGAACAGGAGTGGCAATCCGTACGGTCCATGGCCCGAGGATGCGATGTTTGGTCTTGGCCCCCCTTAACCTTTCCGGCCATGGGACAAAGTAAAGCCGCTGTCGCCCGTAACGAACGGGAGCCTGTCGGTTTCGGCAGACTATGCCCCATATCGCCGGATCCTGATCCGTCAGGCCATACAAACTCAGAGCACCGTAGAAGCTTAGAAAGCCTTCCGGAGCTAGCAGATCTGCAACGACGGGAAGCGGCGGCATTCTGCCGGTGCGACGATCCGGCGCCAAATATAGCCCGCGCCGGAGCCGTGCCATCCGTTTGCTCCTGACGAGGTGCCTTAGCATCCAAGCCGGAAGGGGGGGATTCTCGTGGAGAGGTCCGTGTTCAATGAGCCACTCCATGGCCTGCTCGATCTTAGGTGTCCGAGTCAATCCCAATTCACTAGAGATATTGACATTCATGTCATTATCCTACATATTTTGGGATACCCTGTCAAGAGGGACTCCAGCCGACCCATCCGGTAGGGAGTCGGCCATCTGCGGTGCGCGGGGAAGGAGCCGGGGCAGCGGCCTCAGGGGGCCTTCCGCAGCGCGATCCGAGCCGCCATGCCGTCCAGGCGGACCTCCCGCGGCGCGGGCGATGGCGGAAGCTCGCGGCGCAGATCGACGCTCAGCGTCTCCCGCAGCAAGTAGTCTCCGTGATCCCGCAGCACATCCTCGAGCGCGGCATCCCCCTCCACGAAGAGGACGATCCGGTCCGCCAGCTCGAGTCCCTCATCCTTCCGGAGCTGCTGGATGTGGTGGACCAGTTCCCGCGCTCGGCCCTCTCGTTCCAGTGCCGGGGTGAGGCCGGTGTCGAGGATGGCGAACTCTCCACCCAGGCCTTCCGCCGCAAACCCGGGCGCGGTGTGCAGCCGCACCTCCACCTCTTCAGGCACCAGCACCACCTCTTCGCCGTCCACCACGACAGGGAGGCGCCTCTGCCCCTCCAGCGCCTTGATGACGGTGAGCGGGTCCATGGTCCCCAGCACGCGCGCCAACGCCTGCACGCGGCCGCCGTACTTCGGTCCGAGGAGATCGAAGCGTGGCTTGATCTCGTACCGCACGAACGGCCCGGCATCGGTGATGAGGCGGACCTCCTTGACGTTCAATTCGTCACCCAGGTGGTCAAGGACATCCGGATGTCCTGCCAGGTCGCCGCTGCGCGTGACAAGCAGAACCCGGGGCAAGGGCTGGCGCGTGCGGATCTTCACCCGGTTGCGGGCGGCCCGGCCCAGCGACACCAGCCGGCGCACTGCGTCCACCACATCCTCCAGAGGCGGGTCCACACGGCCCGCCTCCGGCAGTGGGTAGTCGGAGAGATGGACGCTCAGCGGGGCGTCCGCCTCGATCGTCCGGACGAGGTTCTGGTAGATGACCTCGGTGACGAAGG
The DNA here is from genome assembly GCA_031420915.1 of Armatimonadota bacterium. GTDB lineage: Bacteria > Sysuimicrobiota > Sysuimicrobiia > Sysuimicrobiales > Humicultoraceae > JANONS01. The sequence goes on along the minus strand of JANONS010000270.1, from coordinate 442 downwards.
GCATAAGGGGGGCCAGCGCCTGCGTCAGCGTCCGGAGCACCTGGTAGAGGGTGAAGTAGGCGGCGCGCTTGTCCGCATCGTCCTCGCTCTTCCAGAAGCGGCGGCGGGAGCGCCTGACGTACCAGTTGGAGAGGTCGTCGACGAACCGCTCTACCGGCCGAGCCCCGCCGGCGGGATCGTAGTCATCCAAACGCTCCCGAAGCGTGGCCACCGTACGGTGCAGCCGCGACAGGATCCACCGGTCCAGGAGGCCGAGCGGCGGCGGAGTCCGCACCATCGCAGCGACGTCGGCGCGCTCCAGGTTGGCGTAGGTCACGAAGAACGAGTAGACGTTCCATAGGGGGATCAGGAAACGGCGGCGCACTTCATCTGCAGCACCGTACCCGAAGTTGACGGTCAGCGCCGGGTTCTGAACGACGTACAGCCAGCGCATGACGTCCAC
>JANONS010000269.1:0-1769 GCA_031420915.1 Armatimonadota bacterium | reverse complement strand
TTGCGATCAGCCAGCAGCGCTGATCGGAGCCCCTTTGAGGTTCCGCGGGCAGCCGCAACGGGATCCTCGGGAACCGGGACGACCCGGATCGTCACCCCATCGTCCACCCATTCCAGCCGTGTCCGCGGCGTGATCCGATGTGCTCGGCGTATCTTGGCCGGCACCACCGTCTGGCCTCTCGCGGTCACTGTGGTTTTCATCCGAACTCACCCCCCCCGCTCAGTATGCAAGTCATTGATCGAAAATACAAGACAAACTGAAAATATGACGTGCAATCGATCAACGCCGACGGCTCCGGGCCAACCTCATGTTATGCTGGCAGGGGTCCGCGCCACGTCTATGAATCATGCACGCCGATGACTGATGCACCCGCCGAACGGACTTTCGTGTATCGCGCCATCATCCCGCACGCCTCGGAGCCGCGCATCGTCCTCCTGAGGGACGGTGCGGGATGGTCGCTGCCCCACTGGGAGTCCACCGAGCAGCGCTCCTTCGCGGCGGCGGAGTACGTCAACAACGCGGTGCGCGATCTGCTCGGGGTGGACGTGACCATGCTGCGCTGCCTTTCCCACGATTCCAACCCAGCCACTGGCCGGGTCGGGCGGACCTACGTGATGGAGAACCACAGTCCGGATTGGGAGCCTCCCCCGGGAGGCCGCTGGGTCACTAGCGGCCACCTGGATCACCTCACGCTGGCTGTGCCGACGCAGCACGATCTCCTGCTGCGGTGGTTCGCGGAAGCGGAGGAGGGCGCGATCCCTCCGCTCCGAGCTCCCTGGGCCCGGCCCGGATGGTACCAGACGGCGGTGGACTGGATCCGCGCCCGGCTCCCCGCCCTCGGCCTGACCGCCACTGGTTCCATCGAACAGGTGCAGGTGTGGACCCTCTCCTGCGTGCTCCGGGTTCCGACGACAGCCGGAGACCTGTACTTCAAAGCCTCCTTGCCGCCGCTGCTCGCCCGCGAACCGCTCCTCACGCACTACCTGGCGCAGCGCTACCCCGCGCACGTGCCGGAGGTGCTGGCCATCGACGCGGAGCGCTCCTGGATGTTGATGCGGGATTTCGGCGGCACCCGGCTGCGCCACGTCCGTGAGTTTGCGCCGTGGGAGGAAACCCTGCGCCTGCTCGCCCGCATGCAGGCGGAGTCCGCGGAGCGCGTCGACGACCTGCTGGCGGCGGGCTTTCCCGACCGCCGCCTCAACATCCTGGCGGGACAGATCGACGAGGTGCTGGCCTACGCCGCCGCCATGCCCTCAACGTGGCGAGACGCGCTCTCGCCGGCCGAACTCGACGCCCTCTTCGCGTTGGCGCCGCGGCTCAAGCAAATGTGCAAAGAACTCGCCGGATACCGGGTCCCCCACACGCTGGTGCACGGGGATTCTAACGCGGCGAATATCACCCTGGCCGGCGAGCGGCTCGTCGTCTTCGACTGGTCCGCCCCGTGCGTGGCGCACGCCTTCTTCATCCTCCTCCCCTTCTTCAGGTTTTACACATTGCCCGACGTTCCGGATGCCCACGCCCGGTTGGAGGCTGTCTACCTGCAGGCCTGGACCGCCTACGAACCCTGGGATCGTCTCCTCGAAGCCTTCCGACTCTCGCGGACTCTCGCAGCGCTCCACCAGGCCGTGAGCTACTACCGGATTCTCACGCACGTCGAGCCGGACGCACGATGGAAGTGGGAGGACGAGATGCTGTACTTCCTGCGGATGCTCCTGCCCGGTTCGAGCTAGTCGGGATACGGGCCCGCTACGGACCGGGTTCGGTGACGG
>JANONS010000268.1:0-2912 GCA_031420915.1 Armatimonadota bacterium | reverse complement strand
ACTCGCACGTCCCCAACGCCTTGATCCACACACGCCCCACCACCGCGCTGGAAGGCAAGTTCAGCCTCCAGTTTCAGATGGCGATCGGAGTGCTGGAGCGCGGGGCGGGGATCGCCCAGGTCGTGGACGCCAAGGTGCGGGATCCCCGCACGCGCGCGCTGATGGAGCGGGTCCACGTGCACGTGGACCCCCAGATCGAGGCGCTGGGCTTCAATGAGATGCGGATGACGGTGGACATTACGCTCAGGGACGGCCGGAGGCTTTCGGGCCGTGCGGAGGGGGCGAAGGGGCACCCCCGAAAGCCGATGTCCCGCGACGATCTGCGGGAGAAGTTCATGGACTGCGCCACCCTGGTGATGCCGGCAGGTCAGGCGGAGAAGGCCCTCGAACACCTGTGGGGAATCCGCCTGATCGATCGTATCACCGACCTCACCCCGATGCTGGTGGGCCATGCCGCGTGAGCCGCTCGTGCAAGATGGGTCGATGACTGCCGAGGCGATGGCGCCCACCGCCAGGCGCATCATGGAACAGGTGCTAGCGGTGCGGCCGGGGGAACGCCTGGTGATCGTTACCGACGACGGGCGCCCGCGCTCGATCACCGATCTCCTCACCGCCACCGCCGCCCGCTACGGCCTGCACCCGGTCGTGGTGATGATGCCCGCGCGGGAGATGGGCGGCGAGGAGCCGCCGCCCGCGGTGGCCGCGGCGATGCGCGAGGCCGACGCGATCATCGTGCAGACCTCCCACTCCATGACCCACACCAACGCCGAGCGCGAGGCCTTGCGGGCGGGCGCGCGGGTGTGCAACATCCGCGAAGTGGACGAGGAGATGATGACCACCGGCGGGATGACCGCCGACTACGAGGAGGTGGACCGCATCACCCGGCGGGGAGTGGCCCTCCTGGCCGCCGCCTCGGCGGCGCGGGTGACCACCGCGGAGGGCACGAATCTACAAATGGACCTCACTGGCCGGCCGGCCTTCGGCCTCTCCGGGTTTGCGCGGGAGGCGGGGCAGTTTTCCGGCCTGCCGGACGGCGAGGCGGCGATCGCGCCGGTCGAGGGGCGCACCGTGGGGGTCGTGGTGAACCCGTATCTCATCGAGAAGATCGGCCAGGTGACCGAGCCGTTCCGGATGGAGATCGCCGCCGGCCGCATCGCGCGTATCGAGGGCGGGGCGCAGGCCCGGGCGCTCAACGAGATCCTCGATCGCAAGGACCCGGGAGGACGGAACTTCGCCGCGGAACTGGCGCTGGGCACGAATCCCGCCTGCCGGCTGATCCCCAAGAGCCGGGAGATCAAGAAGCGCCTGGGGCAGGCGCACGTCGCCCTCGGCGATAACCTCAGCCTCGGCGGCACGGTGGAGAGTGCCATCCACCTGGACATCATCCTCCTCCGGCCGACGGTGGCGCTTGATGGCAAGATTGTGCTAGACGAAGGGAATCCGCTCTTTGCGAAGGAAGGGAATCCGCTCTTTGCCAAGGAGGGAACATGATGAGAAACGCGTTACGCATCATCACCTTGACGCTCACGGCCGTCCTCGTGCTGAGTGCAGGGGCGATCGGGCAGGGGAGGTATCCCATTAGCCCGATCACGCTCGTCACCCACTCCAGCGTCGGCGCCGGCGGCGACATCTTCCTGCGTCAACTCGCCAAGCACCTGGAGGGGATCGTCCCGGTAGCGCTTGTGATCGAGAACCGCCGCGGCGGGGCTTCCGCGACGGCGGTGTCGTTTGTGGCCACCAGCCCGCCCGATGGGTACGTGCTCTACGGGACGACGCCGACGTTTCTCCAGACGCCGATCCTCACGCGCACGCGCCACTCCTTCCTGGACCTGCAGCCGGTGGTCAACGTCTTCTTCGATCCGATGATCCTCTACGTCAAGGCCGCCTCGCCGTGGAAGACCCTCCCCGACATCATCGCTGCGGCGCAGCGGCGCCCGGGGGAGATCCGCTTCGGCGCGGCCACTCCCGGCTCGGTGGAGCACATGATCGCCCACCAGGTCCAGAGGGTGGCGAAGATCCTGGTGCAGCCGGTGACGTTCGAAGGCGGCGGCGACCTGCTGCTGGCGGTGCTCGGCGGCCACGTGGACCTGGGCGTCGGCGAGTTCGCCGAGGTCTCGTCGCTGGTCCAGGCCGGCCAGGTGCGGGTGATCAACTCCTTCACCGAGACGCGGATCCCAAGGTCGAATGTCCCCACGGCGAAGGAGCAGGGGGTCAACATCGTGGTGGAGAAGTTCCGCGGGCTCGTCGGCCCGAAGGGGATGGACCCGGCCGCCGTCGCGTACTGGGAGCAGACGATCAAGCGGGTGCTGGCGGTGCCGGCGTACCGGCAGTACTACCAGTCGGTGTACCTGCTGCCGACATACATGGACCACGTCCAGTACAATCTCTACCTGCACCGGATGAATCAGACGCTGCGCCGCTACATGAAGGAGATCGGCATCATTCAGCAGTAGCGGGGGCGAACCGGATGGGCGGGCGGGACCCAGGGGGGAGCGCATGCGCCGTGTGGATCTACTGATCGGCATCGGTCTGTTGGCGTTTGCCGTTTTCTACTTCGAGCAGTCCTTTGCGATCACGGTCGGATTCGCCGGCGACCGGCTGGGTCCGAGGTTCTTCCCCCGGCTACTGGCGCTCGCCGTCGGCGCATCGGCCCTTGGGTTGATCTGGCGGTCGCTGGCCGGCCGCTCCGACCGCGCGCCGCTGCCGCCCATGCGGGTCGGGCTTTTCCTCTGGACCGTGGGGCTCACCACGGCGTATGCCCTTCTGCTGCCCCCGCTCGGCTATCTCATCGCCACCCCGGTCTACCTGGCCGGGATCATCTGGCTGCTCGGCTACCGCAACCTCGTCGGGCTCGTCGGGACCGCGGCGGGGATAACCGCGGTGCTGTACCTGGTCTTCGGGCGCGCGCTGCA
>JANONS010000267.1:0-3932 GCA_031420915.1 Armatimonadota bacterium | reverse complement strand
GTCCGGCCATGACCGGTAACCTCCGCCTGCGTCACCGGGTGGCGAGGGCGATCCGCCGCGGGCTCGATGCGCGCGGGTTCATCGAGGTGGAGACCCCGATGCTCATCAAGTCCACGCCCTAAGGCGCGCGAGAATTCCTGGTGCCGAGCCGCCTCCAACCCGGGCTCTTCTACGTGCTCCCGCAGTCGCCGCAGTTGTTCAAGCAGACCCTGATGGTGGCGGGGTTGGACCGCTACTTTCAGATCGTCCGCTGCTTTCGGGACGAAGATCTCCGCGCCGACCGGCAGCCCGAGTTCACGCAGGTGGACATCGAGCTCTCCTTCGCGGACGAACACGCCGTCATGGAGGTCACGGAGGCGGTGCTGGCGGAGGCGTTCGCCGAGGCCGCCGGCGTGGAGGTCGTCCCGCCGTTTCCGCGGTTGACCTATGCGGAAGCCCTCACCCGGTATGGCACGGACAAGCCGGATCTGCGCTTCGATCTCGCGATCGCCGAGGTTACCGACCTCGTGCGGGTGGACGGCCCTACGCTCTTCACGGAGACGATCGCCCGAGGCGGGGTGGTGCGGGGACTCGCGGTGCCCGGCGCCGCGGGATACTCCCGCCGCCAGGTGGAGGAATTCGATCAGGCCGCGCGTGAGGCGGGAGTATCCGGGGTGGCCACGCTGGCCCTCACACCGCAAGGCGTCGGCGGCACGCTGGCGCGGCAGGTACCGGAGGCACTCGCCGCCCGGCTGGCCGACCGTCTCGGAGGAAGCGGCGGGGACCTGCTCCTCTTCGCCTGGGGCCCCGCCTCGGAGGTCGGGTCTGCGCTTGGCCGCGTGCGGGTCGCCGCGGCGCGGACGGCTAGCCTGATCCCCGATCAGGCCTATCGCTTCTGCTGGGTGACGGAGTTTCCCCTGCTGGAGCGGGCCGAGCAGGAGGACCGTCTCGTTGCCGTGCACCATCCCTTTACGGCACCGGTCGAGGCCGACCGCCCGCTGCTGGCCACCGACCCCCTGCGGGTGCGGGCGCGCGCCTACGACCTGGTCCTGAACGGCGTAGAGGTGGGCGGAGGGTCCATGCGCATCGCGGAACCCACCCTGCAGCGGCAGATCTTCCGTCTGATCGGACTCTCCGACCAGGAGGCTGAGCAGCGGTTCGGCTTCCTGCTGGAGATGTTTCGGTATGGCGCTCCGCCCCACGGGGGCATCGCGCTCGGCTTCGATCGGCTGGTGATGCTGCTGGCCGGAGAGGAGACGATCCGGGACGTGATCGCCTTCCCCAAGACGACCACCGGCGCCGATCTGATGACGGGCGCGCCCTCGCCGGTCGACCCACAGCAATTGCGGGACGTCCACATCGCGATCGTCGACCAGGCGCGCAGGGGACGGCCGTGATGCGCACGGGTGCGGCGATTTCTTGTCAGCCCGCACGAACGGGTGGTAGGATGGGGGCAAGCAGGAAAATCCCTGCCGTACTCGAGAGCGCCCGAAGTTCCGAGCCAACACCGTGCAAACGGGAGCCTGGACTCTGGACGGGGATGACAGCCCCCGGGGAACTGGCTGCTGAGTCAGGGCCGGGTCCTCGCCTGGGGTCGTCAGAAGCGGACGGGAAGGCACCCACCTATCAGGGACAGGTTCGGGAACTCCGGCGCCACGGTGCGGCGGGGATTTGTCTACTATCGTGAGCCTCTTCTCCCCTGACCGCCTGCCGGACGACGCGCCACTGGCGGCGCGGATGCGTCCCGAGACCCTCGATGAGTTCGTCGGCCAAGAACACATCGTCGGGCCCGGCACCTTCCTCCGCCAGGCGATCGAGACCGACGACCTGGCGAGCCTGATCCTCTACGGCCCGCCAGGAACGGGCAAGACCTCGCTCGCTCATGTCATCGCGCGCCTCACCCGATCGCACTTCGAACAGATCAACGCCGTCACCGCCGGCGTCGCCGATCTGAAGCGCATCATCACGCAGGCCCTGGACCGGCGCACCTACTACCAGACCCGGACGATCCTCTTCATCGATGAGATCCACCGCTTCAACAAGGCGCAGCAGGACGTGCTCTTGCCGGCGGTGGAGGACGGGACGATCATCCTGATCGGTGCCACCACGGAGAACCCGTTCTTTGAGGTGAACGCCACGCTCGTCTCGCGGTCGCGCGTCCTGCAGCTGGAGCCGCTGGGGGAGGGGGACCTGCGGACGATCCTCGAGCGGGCGCTCCTCGCAGACCGCGGCCTCGGCGGGCGGAGATCGACTCTGGATGCGGACGCGCTGCGGCACCTGGTCAACATCGCCAACGGGGACGCACGGGTGGCGCTCAACATCCTGGAGGCCTCGGCGGCGGTCGCCTCTCCAGAGCAGGATGGCAGCCGCAGGATCACGCTGGCTGTGGCGGAGGAAGCGGGCCAGCGGCGCGCGCTCCTCTACGACCGCGAAGGCGACGCGCACTTCGACACAATCTCCGCGTTTATCAAGAGCCTGCGCGGGAGCGACCCGGACGCCGCCGTCTACTGGCTGGCGCGCATGCTGGCGGCGGGGGAAGATCCCCGCTTCATCGCCCGGCGAATGGTCGTCCACGCCGCCGAGGATGTCGGGTTGGCCGACCCGATGGCCCTGGTCGTCGCCACCGCGGCCGCCCACGCGGTCGAGTACGTCGGGCTCCCCGAGGCCCGCATCCCGATGACGGAGGCCGCCATCTACATCGCCACCGCACCCAAGAGCAATGCGGTCGTCGAGGCGATCGGCGCCGCCATGCACGATGTCGAGGCGGAGCGGACCGATCCCGTGCCGCGCCACCTGCGTGACAGCAGCCATGCAGCCGCTGCGGCACGGCTGGGGCACGGCAAAGGCTACAAGTATGCCCATGCCTACCCCGGGCACTTCGTCGATCAGCAGTACCTCCCGGACAACCTTCGCAATCGCCTCTACTATCGCCCCTCGGACTCGGGCTTCGAACAGGAGATCCGCCGGCGCCTGCTCGCCTGGTGGAAGGGCGTCAAACACTACGCCGCCTCCGCGACGAAGCGCCGCGAACGATGACCCGACTCGCCGCCAGGTTCCTCCGCTGGATGCTTGCCCTGGATGCTTACCAAGGTAGACGGGGTATAATGACATCGTCATGACTCAGATCGCCGTCGCGATGAGCGGCGGGGTGGACAGCGCGGTGGCCGCGGCGCTGCTCGTGGAGCAGGGGCATGAGGTCGTCGGGCTGACGATGAACCTCTGGCCCGAGTGGCTCCCCGAGCCCGACGATGGCTTTAAAGCGTGTTGTGGCACGAGCGCGATCGGCGACGCCCGGTCCGTGGCGCAGGTTCTCGGCATCCGGCACTACGTTCTGAACATGCGCGAGGAGTTTGAGCGCGCCGTCATCGACGACTTCTGCGACGAGTACGCCCGGGGCCGCACGCCCAACCCGTGCATCGCCTGCAACCGTGCGATCAAGTTCTCCCTGCTGCTCCGAAAAGTCCGGGCGATGGGCCTGGAGCGTCTGGCGACCGGGCACTACGCCCGCATCCGGCACGACCCCGCGCAGGACCGGTACCTCCTCCTGCGGGCCCAGGATCCGGCGAAGGACCAGTCCTACGTCCTGTTCGCGTTGCGCCAGGAGCAGCTCCGTCACCTGCTGCTTCCGGTGGGCGAGCGCTCCAAACCGGAGATCCGCGAGATCGCCCGCCGCCTGGGCTTGCGGGTCGCGGAGAAACCCGATAGCCAGGAAATCTGCTTCGTCCCCCGCGGCCACTACATGGACGTTGTGGGCCGCCGCCGCCCCGAGGCCGCCCGCCCCGGTCCAATTCTTGACCGGACCGGACGTCTGTTGGGCACACACAAAGGGGTGGGCCACTTTACCATCGGCCAGCGGCGGGGCCTGGGCATTGCCCGGGGACGCCCGCTCTTTGTCACGGCTATCGATCCCGCCCGCAACGCGCTCATCGTGGGAGAGGAACATGACCTGCTCG
>JANONS010000266.1:0-11896 GCA_031420915.1 Armatimonadota bacterium | reverse complement strand
CAACAGGCACTCGGGAGCGTCTGGGGAGTGATAGTCGTGCACCCACGGCAGCCAGGGAGAGAGGTGGGCGCGCGACTCCTCCACGGCCTCCCAGAGGGCCTCGGCGTCCTCGGGGCGGTACGGCCGCACCAACACACGGGGGCCCTGGAGTTCCTCCGGTATGTCGATTAAGATTGGCGAGATCATTATGCGTAGTATCCTCAACCGAAGCGCAAAAGGGAAGATGCGGGAGAGGGGGAAGGCCATGGAAGCGCGGGCATTTCAGGACGATCTACACTGGAACTACTGCTGGGGATGCGGCAGTCTCAACGAACACGGGCTGCACCTCAAGAGCCATTGGGCAGGAGAGGAGTCCGTGTGCACGTTCCGCCCCGAGCGCCAACATGCGGCGGGGCCGCGGCACGTGCTCAACGGCGGCATCATCGCCACCGTGATCGACTGTCACAGCGTGTGCACGGCGGTCGCGGCAGCGTACCGCGCCGGCGGGCGGCCGATCGGTTCCGAACCGATCATCTGGTACGTCACGGGCACGCTGCAGGTGGTCTATCGCCGGCCGGCGGCGATCGACCGGGAGATCACCGTCCGCGCACGAATCAAGGAGACGGCTGAGCGCAAGACGGTGGTCGCCAGCACCGTTCTCTCCGGCGACGAGGAGGTGGCCACCAGCGAGGTCGTGGCGATCCGGGTGGACCCCACCTGGCTCGCGGGGTGATCTCGTCCGGCCGCCGGCCGGCGCAGGCGTTTAGGCCCGCCGCACGGCGAAGAGCTGGCGCAGGCGGGCCATGAAGCCCCCGGCGCCCTGCTCACCCACCGCGGCCAGCGCCCGCTCGTACTCCTCCTCCTCGTCCTCCGAAATATCCACCGCCTCCTCCGGCTCACGGTCGAGCCAGTAAAACTGGTTGCGCCGCGCCGCGCCCGCCAGGACCTCCTCCCGATCCAGGTCAGCGGCCGCGGCTGCTTCCGTCACGTTCATCCGCTCAAGATGCAGTCCCTCTCGTCCCCGTATGGACAGGCGCTTGCCCGAGGTCTCTTCCAACCGCTGCAGCCACCCATCGCCATCCCGGGACAGGAGCGCCTGCACCTGCGGATGGACCTCGACGAGGACGGCTCGAGCCTTGGTCGTGCGCACCAGCTTCCGCACCTCGCGGCGGACCCGCAGGCTCATCGCCTCGGGATTGAGCACCCGTCCCCGCCCCTCGCAGTAGGGGCAGGGGGTGCGCATCACTTCCTCCAGATCCTGGTAGACGCGCTTGCGGGTGATCTCGACCAGCCCCAGTTGCGTGAGGTCAATGATGTGCACCTTCGCCCGGTCGACCTTGATCGCCTCATGCAGGGCCTGCAGCACCCGCTGGCGATGGCGCTCGTTCTCCATATCGATGAAATCGGCCAGGATGATGCCGCCGATGTCGCGCAGGATGATCTGCCGGACGACCTCGCCGATGGCCTCCATGTTGGTCTTGAAGATGGTGCTGGCGAGATCGGTCTTCCCGACGTACTTGCCCGTGTTGACGTCGATCACCGTCAGCGCCTCGGTCCGGTCGATGATGATGTAGCCGCCCGAGCGCAGCCAGACCTTGCGCCGCAGCGCCCGTTCGAGTTCGCGTTCCACGCCGAAGTGCTCGAAAATGGGCTCCTCGCCCTTGTAGAGCGAGACGCGGGACCGCAGCGCCGGCGCGAAGGAGGAGAGCAGGTCCAGGATCCGGCCGTAGTCGTCCGGGGAATCGATGACGAACCGGTCCACCTCCTCGGTGAGGAGGTCCCGCACCACCCGCCGGACCAGGCGGAGGTCCTGGTAGATCAGGGTCGGGGCGCGGCCGCCCTTGGCGCGCTCGGTCACCCGGTTCCACACGGAGAGGAGAAAGTCCACGTCGGCCTGCAGTTCCCGCTCCCCCACCCCCTCCGCGGCCGTCCGGACGATCAGCCCCATCCCCTCGGGCTTGATCCGCTCTGCGGTCTGCCGCAGGCGCTTGCGCTCCCCGTCGCTCGTGATGCGCCGGCTGACCCCCACGTAGTTCACCGTGGGCATCAGCACCAGGTAGTGGGCGGGCAGGGCCACGTAGGTGGTCACCCGGGCGCCCTTCGTGCCCATCGGCTCCTTGGTCACCTGCACCAGGATCTCCTGACCCGGGCGCAGGCGTTCGGCGATCGCGCCCCGGCCGAAGGGCTCCTCCACCTCCTCGCCCGCCAGGCGCTGGCTGCGGATATCGGTCACGTGGAGGAACGCGTTCCGGTCCAGGCCGATGTCGATGAAGGCCGCGTCCATGCCGGGGAGCACGTTGACGACTTTGCCCTTGTAGACGTTGCCGGCCAGCGGCTCGCCGCGTTCGATGAAGATGTGGCTGAGCTGGCCGTCCTCCTGGACGGCGACACGGGTCTCAAAGGGTTCGACGCTCGCAATGATCTCTCTGGTCATCGCCACTCCCAATCTCCAGATGTCCGTCTCTTCATGCCGATGTTCAGCAGCAATCCGGTGGCCACGCACATCGCCAGCAGCGAACTGCCGCCATAACTGAGGAAGGGCAATGGGATGCCGGTGATCGGCATCAACCCCACCGTCATCCCCACGCTCACGAACACGTGAAAGACCACCATCGACACAATGCCGCTGGCGATCAGCCGGCCGAGCCGGTCGGGGGCTCCTCCGGCAATCCGCAGCCCCCGCCAGACCCAGATGAGGAAGAGGATCAGCACCCCCACACTCCCCAGGAATCCCAGTTCCTCGCCGATCACCGTGAAGATGAAGTCGGTGTGCTGCTCCGGAATGAACCGCAGCAGGTTCTGGGTGCCCCCGAAGAGTCCCTTTCCCCACAGCATCCCGGACCCGACCGCGATCTTGGCCTGGGTCACCGCGTAGCCGGCGCCGAGGGGATCCACGCCGGGGTCGAGGAAGACCAGCAGGCGGCGGCGCTGATAGTCGTGCAACAGCGACCAGAGGAAGGGGGCGCCCATGAGCGCCAGCCCTCCCAGACCGCCCAGCACACCCACGCGCACCCCCGCCATGAACAGCATCCCCAGCAGGATCGCCGCGATGACCATCGCCGTCCCCAGGTCCGGCTGCATGATGATGAGCAGCATGGGCAGCCCGATGTGCGCCAGATAGGGCACGAGCGCGGGCATCGTGGCCGGGGCAGTCTTACCGCTCAGGTGGCGCGCCAGCGTCAGGATCAGAATGATCTTCGCCAGTTCTGAGGGTTGAAAGCCTCCGAACGGGCCGAGGGAAATCCATCGCTGGGCGCCCATCCGGGTGGCCCCGATGACGAGAACCGCCGCGAGCAGCGCCAGGTTGCCCAGGTAGAACACCCGCGAGCTCCCCGCCAGCCGGCGGTAGTCCACGAGGAGCACGGCCATCAGAGCCGCGATCCCGACCGCGAGGTGCGCCAGGCGGGCCTTGATGTAGATCCAGGGACCGCCCAGCGAGACGGTGGCGCTCGCGAGCACCACGAGCCCGACCGCGATCAGCAGGACGGTGGTCACCACGAGCACCAGATCCGTCTTCGCCAGGATCTGCCTCATGGGGCCGTCCCCCGCGACGCCTCGGGAGCGGGCGGGATCCCGAAGGCCGCCAGGAGCACCGCTCTGGCGATGGGCCCGGCGGCGAGCGCACCCCGCCGTCCGTGTTCAACGATCACGGCCACGGCGACGCGGGGCGCGTCCGCCGGAGCATACGCGGTAAACCAGGCGTGGGGGTGGCCGCGAGGGTTCTCCGCGCTCCCTGTCTTGCCGGCGACCGTCAGGCCCGGGATGGCCACGCCTCGGCCCGTCCCGCGCAGCACCACCGCTTCGAGCGCATCCCGCAGCGCGCGCAGCGCCTCCGGAGGCAGGTCAATCCGACCGGCCGGCGCTATTGGCACGCGCTCCACCGCCGCGGCCGCGCGGGCGCCCGCCTCTCGCACCAGGTGCGGGCGGACCAGGGTGCCCCCGTTCCCGATCGCCGCGACCATGCGGGCGATCTGGAGGGTGGTCGTGTTGACCCACCCCTGGCCGATGGCGATGTTCAGGTTATCGCCGGGATACCAGGGTTCGCCCTTCGTGCGCTGCTTCCACTCGCTCGACGGGATGAGCCCCGCGGCTTCAGAGGGGAGATCAATGCCCGTCCGCTCGCCGAGGCCGAGCGCCCTGGCCATCTCCGCAATGGCCTCCCCGCCGGTGCGCAGCCCGATCGTCCAGAAGAAGACGTTGCACGACTGCGCGACACCCGTCACAAAATCCACCGTGCCGTGGGCCTTGAGGTCCCGGAAGACCCGGCCGCCAAACCGCAAGAACCCCGGACAGTGGATGCGGGTCGCACGGGTGGCGGTGCCCCGGGTCAGCGCGGCCGCGGCGGTAACAATCTTAAAGACAGAACCGGGCTCGTAGGCGCTGTCTGCTGCGCGGTTGATGAGCGGGAGGCTGCGGTCCCCCGCGAGGCGGGCCCAGTTGCGGGCGGAGATCCCTGCCGCGAACACATTCGGGTCGAAGGTCGGGTGGCTGGCGAGGGCCAGCACCTCGCCTGTCCGCGGATCGAGGACCACCACGGCGCCGGCTCGATCACCCAGCGCAGCCTCCGCGGCCTGCTGGATGTCGAGATCGATCGTCAAGACCAGCGAGGTTCCCGGCCGGGAGGGTTCCCGGGTCAGCACGCGCAGCGGGCGACCCCTGGCGTCCACCTCGACGCGCAGCCGCCCGTCTCGTCCCCGTAACAACCGATCGTAGACGCGCTCGATCCCTGTCTTGCCGACCAGATCCCCCATCCGGTAGCCCGACCACGCCGCCAGCTCCGCGGGGCTGATCTCCCCCAAGTGTCCCAGCGCGTGCGCCGCCAGGGTCCCGTACAGGTAGTGCCGGACGGGCTCGACCTCGATGATCACCCCCGGCAGGTCAAGCCGGTTCTCCTCGACCATCGCGACCACGCGCTTCGGGGCGTCGCGCCGGAGCCGTACCGGTTCGAACGGCCGGGTGCGGGCCCGGGTCAACTGGTCGCGGATGTCCGTCTCAGACAGGCCCAGGATCTCCGCCAGGCGCGGCAGGACCCGCTCAGGATCTCTCAGCTCCATCTGGAGAACGGAGACGGTAAAGGCGGCGCGATTGCTGACCAGCGGGCGGCCTTTCCGATCAAAGAGGATGCCGCGCGGCGCCGGCAGCCGCAGGTCGCGCAGCCGGTTCTCCTCGGAGACCCGCAGGTAGTACGCTCCCTGCACCACCTGCAACTGCCAGAGGCGGCCCACCAGCAGGGTGAAGAGGAGCGCCACCGCCACGGCGAACGCCGCCAGGCGGGTTCCACGCGGCTCAGAGGCCATGAGCACCCTCCCCGCGGATCCGGCGCCGTTGCGAGAGCGCGACCAGAGCGCGCACGAGCGCAAAGGCGGGCCAGACCGCAAGGAGATTGAGACCAATCCCAGCGAGCAGGGGCCGGCCAAAATCGCCGACGGAGACCGGCAGCAGATCGGTGATCACCAGGACGATCCCAAGGACGATCTGTTGGACCACCGTCGCCGCGGCGGTCGTGATCCAGGGCAGCAACGGCTGATCCACCAGCACGGTCCGGCCCAGCACTGCCGCGCCCTGCCCCACCAGCAGCTTGGCCAGCGCGAAGAGGCCCAGGCTGCCACCGAAGAGGAGATCCTGGAGCAGCCCGGCGCCCAACCCGGCGAGCGGACCCCACTGGGGCCATCGGAAGGCGATGGCGATGAGCAGCGGCAAGGCCGGATCCACGATCTGCCCCTCGACGGGCAGGCGGACCAGCCAGGCGCTGTGCACGAGTGCGGCGGCGACGAGCAAGGCACCCAGCGCAATCCCCATACCCTTAGCGCGGCGGCCCCTGGAGGAGCAGGATCAGCACCTCTTCCAGGCGGCCGAGGTTGGCGGCCGGCCGGACCGTGCCTTCGCGGAAGACCTCGCCTCCAGAGCGGAGGGACGCGAGCCTGCCTACGACGATCCCCGGGGGGAACACCCCGCCCTGGCCGGAGGTGATCACCACATCGCCGGGCTGCACCGCCCGGGCGCGCGAGAGGTACTTCACCTGGAGATCGTCCCCGCCGGTGCCTTCGACCACGCCGATCTCTCGGGAGTCCTGGAGGATGACCCCCACCGCGCTGCGGGGGTCAGAGAGGAGCAGAATGCGCGCCGAAAACGGTGTCGTCTCGATCACCCGCCCCACCGCGCCCTCGCCCGTCACCACCGGGGCGTTCCGCACCACGCCGTCTGCGCTGCCCCGGTCGACGACGATCGTGGCAAACCAGCTCGCGGGATCGCGTCCCACGACCCTGGCGGCCACCACCCGGTAGGGCGCCTGCGCGCGGAAGGCGAGCAGGGATTCCAGGCGCTGCGCCGCCTGGGCCGTCTCGCGCAGGCGGGTGACCTCCTGGGCGAGCCGTTGTGCTTCCTCGCGCAGGCGCGCGTTCTCCACGCGCAACCGGCCGATCTCGGTGTAGAGTTCCCAGGCTCGGAAGACGCCGTCGGCCACGCGGGCCATCGCGATGTGGACCGGCGCCAGCGCAGTGAGCACGCCGGTCGTGATCGGCCCCAGGCGGCGGCGGTCTTCTCCCCGCACCTGCCCGGTCAGCAGCGCCAGCACGGCCAGGAGCATCATGATAAAGAGGAGGGAACGCGCTCGGCCGGTCAGCATCCGATGCTTGTGGGTCAGCCTCGCTTCGAAGTGATCAGGATCTTCCTCAACGTCTCGATCTCTTCCAGCACCCGCCCCGTCCCCATCGCCACGTCGATGAGCGGATCATCGGTGACGGTGACGGGCATGCCCGTCTCCTCCGCGAGCAGCCGGTCCATCCCCCGCAGCAGCGCGCCGCCTCCCGTCAGGACTATACCCCGATCGACAATATCCGCCGCCAGTTCGGGGGGCGTCCGCTCCAGTGTCTGCTTGACCGCCTCGACGATCGCCTGAATCGGTTCGGCCATCGCCTCCCGGATCTCGGTGCTGGTCATCCGGATGGTCCGCGGCAGGCCCGAGAGAAGGTCCCGCCCCCGCACATCCACCACCTGCTCGTCGTTGAGGGGATAGGCGGAGCCGACGGCGATCTTGATCTCCTCCGCCGACCGCTCCCCGATCAGCAGGTTGTACGCGCGGCGCGAGTACTGGATGATGGCCTCATCCATCTCATCGCCGCCGATCCGGATTGACCGGCTGGTGACGATGCCGCCGAGCGCGATCACCGCCACCTCGGTGGTGCCGCCCCCGATGTCCGCCACCATGCTCCCGATCGGGTCCGAGATCGGCAGGCCGGCGCCGATCGCCGCGGCCATCGGTTCCTCGATGAGGAACGCCTCGCCCGCCCCCGCCTGCATGGTCGCGTCGATCACCGCCCGCTTCTCGACTTCCGTCACGCCCGAGGGAACCCCGACAATCACCCGGGGGCGGAAGATCGAGCGGTTGCGCATCGCCTTCTTGATGAAATAGGCGAGCATCGACGCCGTGGTATCGAAGTCGGCGATCACGCCGTCCCGCAGGGGACGCATGGCGGTGATCGTGCCGGGCGTCCGGCCGAGCATCCGCTTCGCTTCCTCGCCAACCGCCAGGATCTGCCCGTCCCCCGTGTTCTTCGCCACGACCGACGGCTCGCGCAGCACGATCCCCTCATGCCGGACGTAGACCAGGCTGTTGGCGGTGCCCAGATCGACCCCCATGTCCCGCCTCAACCGACCCAGCAACCAGTCAAACACCGCGGTGACCTCCTCCCTCCATGACGCCCCGTTCGCGCAGGCTCACATAGCTGCCATGCCCGATGATGAGGTGGTCAAGAACTTCAATACCCACGATCCGCCCGGCGGCGCGCAACCGCTCCGTGATGGTCAGGTCATCGGCGCTCGGCTCCGGGTTGCCGGAAGGGTGGTTGTGCGCGATGATCACCGCGGCCGCGCTCCGCCGCACGGCCTCTTTGAAGACTTCGCGAGGGTGAATGGGGGCGCTGTCCAGGTTGCCGACCGCCACCTCTGTCATCGCCAGCACCTCATGCCGGGTGTTCAGGAGGACCGCGCGGAAATGCTCTCGATCGAGGTGGCGCATGACCGGGAGCAGCAGGCGGGCGGCGTCCGCCGGCGAGTGAATCGCGTAGCGCGCATCAGGCGCGGGCGCCTCGGCCCGCCGGCCCAGCTCAAAGGCGGCCAGGAGCGCCGCGGCCTTGGCCGGGCCCACCCCGTTCACCCGCTCGATCTCCTCGACGCGGGCCTGGCTCAGATCCACCAGCGACCCAAAGGCGGAGAGGAGATGTTCGGCAAGCGGCAGCACCCCCAGCCCACGGGTCCCGGTGCCGAGCAAAATGGCCAGCAGCTCGGTGGTCCCGAGCGACCCAGGCCCCACGTCGCGCAGCCGCTCGCGCGGCCGGGCATCCCTGGGAAGCGCGGTGACCTTCAGCCGAGAGACCTCCACCACCAATGCCTCCGGTCTTCGGCTCCTGGACCGCAATCGGGCAGAGCGGGAACCTCGCCAGCCCAGACGGCGGTGATGCCGCGGTCGGCCGACCGGAAACTTTCCACTCCCGCCCCGGCGGGCGCTCTCCGTCTCATCCCCAGAGACGGACGAGAAATCGAAGGCCGAGCTACCGAAGGAGCCCGGCAGGAGCCGAAACTTTCACATCGGCGCCAGTATAGCACGCGACCGGCGCCATCAACACAGGATATCGGCACGGCCGAGTGACGTTACATCCACAGGCAGGCTACACCATCAACTTGAAGAGCCACCGCGCCAGGACCATCCCCGCCACGATGGCAAGGTTCAGGCGGATGGTGGCCCCCAGCGTCAGGGTAAAGACGCGGATGTCCAGGGTGGTCGGCGGATCGATCCCGGCCCGGACATCCCGGGTCAGGAAGGCCAGCGCCGGGTAGCTGCCCAGGGCCTCGGCGATGACGCTCCCGAGCAACCCGCCGACGAAGAGGACAAAGACCAGCACCCACCACGGACTGCGGGTCCGGCGCGCGCGAGCCATGGCGGAGGGCTTCGGGGTCAACGCCCTTCAACCTGCTCGATCGCCACGGATCGGGGGGTCACGAGGCGGGCGATCCAGATGGACACTTCATAGAGCAGGTAGGTGGGGATGGCCATCAGCAGTTGCGAGAAGACATCTCCCCCGGGGGTCAGGACCGCGGCCGCGCCCACGATGATCACGATGGCGTACCGGCGGCCGGCGGCCAGCGACGCGGGTGTCACCACCCCGATCTTTGTCAGGAAGATCAGCACGATCGGCAGCTCGAAGACGAGGCCGAAGGCCAGCAGGAACGCCGTCACAAAGGAGGTGTAGGCGCCGATGCTGATCATCGGCTCCAGCACGCCGGGCACCTGGTAGTTGAGGAGAAACCTAACTCCCACCGGGATAATGGCCACAAGGGCGAAGAGCGCCCCGCCGACAAACAGGATGAACGCCGGGGGGAGGAGCCACAGGGCGTACCGTCGTTCCGGGGGTGTCAGACCAGTGGAGACGAAGCGCCAGAGTTGGTACAGGAAAACGGGCAGGCTGAGAAAGACCCCGGCGACCAGGGCGATCCTCACGCGCACGAAGAAGGCCTCGGTCGGTGCCAGGAAGATGACGCGGCCCACCGGCCGGATCAGGAACGCCAGCAGACGGTCCACGAAGAGGAAACTCAGGGCGGTGGCGGCCCCGAGGGCCACCAGCGCGATGATCAGCCGCCGGCGCAGCTCCTCCAAGTGCTCAATGATGGTCATCGGCCGGTCGGCCGCCATCGGAAACGGCGAAAGGGGCGAAGCTACGAGGAGGACTCTTTGGGACGCGGTTCGTCGCGCACATCGTGCTCGACGTCCTTCACTTCCTTCCGGAAGTCCCGAATCGTACGGCCGAGCGCCGACCCGATCCCCGCCAAGCGGCTCGCGCCGAAGAGCAGCAGCAGGATCAAGAAGAAGAGCAGCAGTTCCGGGACGCCGATATTGGGCATTCCACCACCTCCGGGCTCATTATATCACCGGGCGTCACCCTGAAGACGGCGGAGGGGGCGGCGGGGTTGAGTCCGGGGCGCCCTTCCGCCGGAGCAGGAGCCAGAGGATTTCCAGCACCTCCCGCCCCCGGGCATGGGCCTCGCGCCACTCCTGCGGCACCCTGGCTCGCGTGGTGCGCCAGCGGATGCGCAGTTCCGCAACATCACGGGCGATCGCCGGCCGCAGCGTCTTCAGTCGTTCCCGAGCAGCTCGGTCCGCAACCACGCCAGATCCTCCTTCAACGCCTGCGCGAGTTTCCGGAGGCGGCGCCCCCGCAACCGCCACCGGGCGATGAGCAGGAGCAGCACCATGATGATGGCCGTCAGGTCCAGAACCACCGCAGCTGCCAGCCATGGCGGCAACACCACGGAGAGGGCGAGGACCGCCACGACCACCGTCATCGCCAGGACGAGAACGCCGAGGACCGCGGCCACGCCCAGGAACAGGAGACCGGTGGCGATGTCCCGGACGGTCGCCCGCGTCTCCTGACCGGCCAGGAGCGCATAGGTCTGGAGCATTGCGGCGATGTTCGACGCCAGCCGCTGCACGACTGTCCGGATGGACTCCTTCGCGGGATCCCCCATCTCACCCATCACTTCGGACGCACGAGGACGAACTCCGTGAACGCCAGCAGGCTCTCCCTGGCCGCGGACGGCGGAAGCGCATCAAGGGCGGCGGCGGCCCGCGAGGCGTAGGTGCGGGCAACATCGAGAGCGTAGTCGATCGCCCCATAGCGAGCGAGCAGCGCACGAACCTCGTCCATCTGCCCGTTTGGCGAAGCCAGGTGGAGCAACCGGGTGAGGGATTCGCGGTCGGCCCGACTGGCGGCGCGGAGGGCGTGAATGACCGGCAGCGTGATTTTGCCCCCCTGGATGTCCGAGCCGATCGGTTTCCCCAGGTCCTCCGTGCGGCTGGTCAGGTCGAGGGCGTCATCGGTGATCTGGAACGACATCCCCCAGGCGAGCCCGAACTCCGCCAGGGCCCTCGCCTGCCGCGAACCGCCGCCCGCCACGAGCGCCCCCGACCGGCAGGCTGCCGCAAACAGGTGAGCGGTCTTCCCTTCAATGATGTCGAGGTAGACCGCCTCCTCGGTGTGCGGTTCGGCCGCGTGCTTGATCTGCTTGATCTCGGCCTGACTCATCCGCACGGCGGCATAGGCGAGTGCGGGCGCCGCCTCAGGGTGGCGCACCCGGCTGATCAGATCGAAGGCGCGGGCGAAGAGGAAATCTCCCAACAGGACCGCGATCTGGTTCCCCCACTGTACGTTGACCGTGGCGGCGGCGCGCCGGATGTCGGCGGCGTCGACGATATCGTCGTGGATCAGGGAGGCGATGTGGATGAGTTCGACCGTCGCCGCGATGTAGAGGCGGTCATCCTCCCTCCCCCCGATCGCCTCCGCGCTGAGGCAGGCGAGCGCGGGGCGCACGAGTTTGCCGCGCGTCGACAGGACGTAGTCCACCAGTTCGCCGATGAACGGATCGTCGCTCGCGAGCTCGGCGCGCAGAAGCCCATCCAGCGCATCGAGGTCGCGCTGAATGGGTGCGTAGATCGTCGCCAGATCCACCTGTGGCACCATCTCACGCGCCGCGGCCTTGCGGACGCGGCCGACGGACCCCCTAGGGCCGGACCGTCAGCGTGGCCACCATCCCGGCCTCCGCGTGGCCCGGGATGTTGCACACCACCTTGTACTGGCCGGCCTTGAGGTCCCCCGAGGCGGTCTTTGTCTCGCCCGGCTGGATCACCTCGATCTTGATGGTCGTCTTCTCGATGATGAAGTTGTGCTCCACCGCGCCAGCGTTCTTCACCTGAAACGTCACCTTCCCGGGCTTCGCCTTCAGGTCTTTGGGCGTCATCTTGAACTCCGTTTCCGTCACAGTGATCGTCGTCCCCGGGGGCGCACCGCCCTGCGTCCCCCCTCCCGCGCAGGCTGCCAGCAGCAGGAGGGTCACCAGCAGCACCGTGATCCCTGCACCTCGCGTC
>JANONS010000265.1:0-2684 GCA_031420915.1 Armatimonadota bacterium | reverse complement strand
CCGTCGGTCCAGATGTCCGCCGCCACCCGGAGAATTCGTCGCGCAGTGGCAACCACGGCCTGCAGGAGCAGGGCGACGACGACCGTGATCACAACGCCCAGCACCAGTGAAACGCCCCACACCAGGTTGATCGTCTGCGCGGTGGCGGCGATGGTCATGGAATCCTCACACGCCTCCCCGTCCCGCCGGTGAGCGCAGCGCCTCCGCGATCTCCTCAGCGCGCCGCCGTATGGAACGCGCAGCCTCCCGCAGCTGCCAGGCCACGGCATTCGTGGTGTCCAGCTGCCAGATGACAGCGGTGTTGTCCACGATCTTCCGTACTGCCCGCAGGCTGCGCGCGGCATTTTGCTCGATCCGCCGCGCGGTCACCAGGATCGTGATCAGCAACACCGCGACCACGATCACCAGGACGGCGGCGATCCCCAGGATCAGGTACCAGCGGCTGAGCAGCTCGGCGTCGGTCATCGTCCGCGCTCTTCGCGCCTCCGGGCGACCTCGCCAGGCACCTCGTATCCCTCCGGATACATCTCCTCGGGCCGGTCGCGACCCGGCCGCTCAGCGGTGCGGAACTGCCATCGGTCATAGAAGTAGTGGAGCACCTTCTCAAACGTGGAGGCCTCCTTCACATGGCCCCACCCGGAAGGGACACCGCCCGCGCGGTCCCAGCGGGTCTCCCGGTTCTGGTAGCGCATGCTCAGGCGGCGCAGCGGGCGGATGATCGAGGCGTAGGTGCGAGAGGCGTTGGTGGAGATCACCGATCCTGGTGGGGTCTGGTAGAAGGGCGAGAAGCGGTCGGGGAAGCCCGGCATTGTACACCCGATACAGATCCCGCCGGTATTCATGCACCCGCCCATGTGGTTGATCGCCCCGCGGCTGGTGATGTTGCACTGGACGACCGGGCCCCAGCAGCCGATCTCTACCAGGCACTCTTTATCGCCATAGTCCTTGGCGAATGTGCCCTCCTCGTAGTAGCCGGCACGCACGCACTGCTGGTGCACCGTCTCACTGAAAAGCCACGCCGGCCGCCCCAATTCGTCAAACTCGGGCAGCGGGCCGAGACCCTGCAGGAAGAGCAAGACGGCGGCGACGGTCTCCGTGAAGTTGTCACCAATAGGGGAGCAGCCGGGGATGTTGATCACCGGAAGGCCAAAAGCGCTTCGGTAGTCGGCCCCCAGGAAGTCCATCAGGCCCATCGCGCCGGTGGCGTTACCTCTCGCGGCGGGGACGCCGCCCCAGGTGGCGCAGGTGCCGATAGCGATCACGGCGGCCGCTCCGGGTGCGAGTCGCTTTAGCCACTCCGAAGTGGGGATCGGCCGGCGCACGCCGCCATCGAGCACGTCGACGCCAAGCGCCACCCAATAGCCCCCGGTCTGCGCCGCGATCCGCTCGTCGGCGATCGATCCTTCGTAGATCACCACGTAGGGGACCCCAAGCGCACCTTGCTCGGCCAGCCTGAAGTTGTGGACGAACTCTTCGCCCGCCTCCATCGAGAGCACCGGGTGATGCAGCACGATCTTGGGTATGCCCGGGATGGTGCCGGTGAGCAACCCCTCGATCCCAGGGTTGGTCGCCCCCGCCACCGCGATGGTGCAACCGTCACAGCTCATCCCGGCGAGCCAGAAGGCATGCACGACCTTAAGAGGGCCGAGCGGGAGCTCCTGCCGCTGCGGCTGTGGCTCCCGCTGCAACATCTGCTCTGCGGTGGATTCGAGGGTCTGCTCCGGCAGGATGATCCTTTCAATTACAGTAGCCATGGCCTACGACCTCCCGGCGACGCCATCGTCGCTTCGCCCATTGCCCGCTTGTGGTTCGAGTAGCTCAGCCAGGCGGGCGATCTCCAGCACGCCCCGCGCCTCAGGTGCGACATCGAGCGGGGCTCTCCCGGCCCGGTCCGCTTCAACAAAGGCCTCATCGTGAGGGATAGCGGCCAGGAGGTGCAGCCCGTGCCGGTCGCAGAACGACCGAATGGCCTCATCGTCCGGCCCGGAGTACACCTTGTTGGCCACCGCGTACACGCGCGGCACACCGAGTTCGGCGGCCAGCTCGCAGATTCTCCGACCCGTCTCCAGCGATTTAAAGTAGGGCTCGATCACCGCCACAATGGTGTCCGCGTGGCGAGGGGTGCCACGGCTGAGGTGCTCCAGCCCAGCTTCCATGTCCGCCACAGCAACCCCTGTCGTTGCTCCCACCAGCTCACCGAGCAGGCTACGCACGGTAGCATGAGTCCCGCACATTCACCCTACGCCCCCATGATCAACCCTCCCCATCAGGAGGAGGGTGACACCATCGGGCGCGGGAATGCCGTACTCCTGAATAATGGCCTCGGCAGGCTCGGCCAGCACGACCCGTGTGGTGCCGCTTTCATCCACCCTTCGTTCAAGCAGGGTCCGCGGCAATGGGGTCAGCGTGGCCGCGCGATCAGGGGGAATGCCGAGAGTGATGGCTAGGTTGGGGTTCGAGTCCCCATCGATGGCGATGACCCGATGGCCCCGTCGGGCCAGGACTCGTGCCAAGGTGCCGGCGATCGTGGTCTTGCCGGACCCGCCCTTCCCGCAAACTGCGATCCTGCGCGCACCGTTTTCGCTCATGGGTCACCATCCGCAGGAAAACAAACAAGGGCCCGGCGCGGCAGATACTCGCTTCCGACCCTTGCATGGGGTGATTCAAGAACCCCCCCCTGTTCC
>JANONS010000264.1:0-3208 GCA_031420915.1 Armatimonadota bacterium | reverse complement strand
CCCGGTCCAGGCAACCTACTTCGTCATTCAGATTGTCTCTCGGGACCCCGCCCGATGGAACCAGCGAACACTGGTGCGGACACTCACCGCCAACCCGCCCCCGGCGAAGTGACCCGGCGCGGTGATCCGGCCCGGCCCGGGGGGACGGGAAGATGCCCGGAGGTCCGAAGAAGCCTTGATGAAGGAATTCAGAGGGAGGTGCCGAACCTACTGGCAGCCAATAGATCACAACAGAGAGTCTGGGCGTTGATCAACCACCCCACATCGGGGGGAAGAGGGGGGAGAGGATGGCATGAGGTATGTAAAACTGCCCGTAGCCGTCATTGTTGCTTTGCTTTTGGCGAGTGGGTCCTACTTTGTAGTCCCCGTTCCGGCGGCGACCGTCGGCCCAGTCACCGACCCGATCGGCGTGGTGAAAGTCAACAAGGGCCAGCCGATCACGATCGCCTACTGGCTAGTGATCGCGGGTCCCGACGCCAGCCTGGGGATTGACGCCCGGCGCGGCATCGAGATCGCCATCGACGACAAGAAGAAGGTCGCCGGCTTTTCGGTCAAGCTGATCGGGGAGGACTCCGGGTGCAACGCCGAGGGCGGAGTGACCGCGGCGACCAAGCTGGCCGCCAACAAGGCCATCGTGGCGGCGATCGGCTCCTCCTGCTCCAGCGAAGCCCGGCCGGGCGCGCCGATCCTGTGGAAGGCCGGAATCGTGACCGTGTCCCCTTCGAACACCGCGCCGGTCCTGACGGCTGCTGACCGTGGGCCAGACTACGGCGGCTACCTGCGCACCGCCCACAACGACAGCGTGCAGGGCAAGGTGGCTGCGGAGTTTGCGTTCAAGGTCCTCAAGGTCAAGAAGGCGGCCACCATCCACGACGGAAGCCCGTATGCTGAGGGACTGGCCAACGTCTTTGGCGACGTGTTCACCCGACTCGCGGGGGCCGGTGCTATCACGGCCCGTGAGGCGATTTCGCCCACGGACACGGACATGCGGCCCGTCCTGACGAAGATCGCGGCGACCAAGCCCGACCTCCTGTACTTCCCGATCTTCACCGCCGCGGGCGGGTTCGTGGTGCGCCAGGCCAAGGAAGTGGCCGGGCTGGCGAATGTCAAGCTGATGTCCGCGGATGGCACATTTTCGCCGGACTTCCGCAAGGCCGCGGGCGATGCGGTCGTCGGCGTGTACAATTCCAGTCCTGACCTGACAAAACTGGGTCCAGGATATGCGAAGTTCCTGGAGAAGCACCAGAAGAAGTACGGCGAGAAGCCGCTCTCGGCGTTCCACCCGCACGCCTACGACGCGGCGCTGGTCATCTTTGCCGCCATCGAGAAGGTGGGCAAGAAGGATGCCCAGGGCAACTTGTACATCGGGCGACAGGCGCTGCGTGACGCGCTCTTCGCTACCAAGAACTTCAAGGGGCTGACCGGGACGCTGACGTGCAACCAGTTCGGCGACTGCGCGGATCCGAAGATCGCCGTGTACGTCACTGTCTCCGCTGATCCGGCAAAGTGGAATCCGGGTACCGATCCGAAGCAGATCTACCCGTAGGTCCAGGTAGGCCTGGCTGTATCCTAGTGGGGGGTGAGCCGCAGCATAGCTCCGGCTCATCCCCTTTAGGTTAGGGGGCGGTCTATGCAACGCAGTGGGCTGCAGCGGCTGTCCTTCATCGGTCTCTACCTCTGGGGCGTCCGGATCAGCGTGCTCGCGGTTGTCCTCTGGGGGAGTTTCGGCACCTTCCAGGCCGACTGTCCCAGCGCGTTGACCCTCTGCGACTTCAAGTCCAAATACGCTGCGGACGTGTGGCTGGACTTCATCGTCTTCGGCCTGTCCCAGGGGAGCGTCTACGCCCTCATCGCGCTAGGCTACACAATGGTCTACGGCATTTTGCGCATGATCAACTTCGCCCACGGCGAGATCTTCATGAGCGGGGCCTACACTGCCTATTACGTCGCCGCGGCGTTGGGCCGATCTGGATTTCTCAATCGCAACCCGCTGGTGAGCCTGGCCGTCGTCCTCGTCGTCGCCATGGCCATTTCGACGGCGATCGCGCTGATTTTGGAGCGGGTAGCCTACCGGCCGCTCCGCCGGGCGCCGCGCTTGGTGCCGCTGATCTCGGCGATCGGCGCCTCCTTCTTCCTGCAGTACACCTTCCGAGGCTTCTTCGGCTCGGGCTTCCAAGCCTACCCAGAATGGCAGATCTTCAAGGGCGAGTGGGCCATCGGCGGGGTCGGCATCTTGCGCACGCAGGCCGTGGTCATCACTGCTTCCGTCCTCTTGATGCTGGCGCTCTACATCTTCGTCATGCGCACCAAGACGGGCACCGCGATGCGCGCCGTGTCGGAAGACTTGGAGGTTGCGGCCCTGATGGGCATCAACGTGGATCGCGTGATCGTGGTCACGTTCGGCATCGGGGCGGCGGCGGCGGGCGCCGCGGGTGTCCTGTACGCCCTCGTCTTCAAGCAGGTGCACTTCTTCATGGGATTCAACCCGGGGATCAAGGCCTTCACGGCGGCAGTCCTCGGCGGGATCGGCAACATCCCCGGCGCGATGGTCGGCGGGCTCTTCCTGGGGCTCTTCGAATCCGTCGGCCCGATCCTCTTCCTCGAAGGGTTGCGCGTCCCGGGCATCTACCCCACTGGTATCCCCGCACCCTACCAACTGAAGGATGTCATCGCCTTCACCATGCTGGTGATGGTGCTGATCTTCCGCCCGTCGGGGATCCTGGGTGAGCGGCTGGCCACGAAGAAGGCCTAGGCACGGGGGAGTAAGGATGAAGACAGGACGCCCGACGTGGATCAAAACCCTGGTCGGCGGCCTCATCTGGGGGGGCGGCGCAGTCTTCGTCTCCCTGGTCGGCATGGTGGAGGCGTTTTCTGCGCGACAGATCATCCTCGGGGTGATCTCCCTGGGCCACCTGCTGCTCCTGCTGATCGGCGTAGGCAGTGGGTTTCAGGCGGCGCGGCGGGGCAGCGAGGGAACGCGAGCCGCGCTGGGGAGGGGTCTGCTGGCCGGTGGCGCCGCCGGCGCGGTGCCTGCTGCGTTCATCATCCTGGGAATCGCCGTGAATCTGCGCGGCATGTTCGTCAGCGCATCACCGGTGCTGTTCGATTTCCTGTCCTTCGGCCGGGGGAGCGGCGGCGTCCCCATTCTCATTGCGGCGAGCGCCGCGGCAGGCCTGGCGGGGGCGGCCGCGACGCTGCTGCCACCCCG
>JANONS010000263.1:0-8736 GCA_031420915.1 Armatimonadota bacterium | reverse complement strand
TCGCCGCCGTCGCCCTGGACGGCGGGACGGATCATGTCGAGCACGGCCTCCACTCTCGCGCGGAGGGTCGCATCATGCTCGGTCGTGGCCGCCTGGCCGGTCATGAGAGACATCGCGCCAGCCATGGTGTCCCCTACTGCTCCTGACCGTCGTCGCAGGGATCGGCCTGTCCGGGATCCTCGGCCGTCGTGAAGGAGTGGCCGCACCCGCAGGTCGAGACCGCGTTCGGGTTGCGCAACGCGAATCCCTCGCCCATCACCGACCGCGCGTAGTCGATCTGCGCGCCCCGGAGCAGGCGGGCGGCCAGGCCGTCGACGAGCACGCGGACCCCATGCTGATCGACTATCTGGTCCCCCTCACGCAGCTCCTTGTCCAGCGCCATCCCGTAGGTGTACCCGGAACAGCCGCCCTTCGTGACGTAGAGCCGCAGGTGCGTCCCGGCGTCTTCCTGGGCCAGGAGGTCCTTGACCTTGACCGCGGCCTCGGCCGTGATGCTGATCGGTGGTTCGTGGATAATCGCCATGGTAACTGAATTTTAGCCCCCCAGGGTATCATCTGTCAATTTGCGGGCGAGCATCAGGCTTCTTCGGCTTCCCGCAGCACGGGCCGCGGCGCATCCCGGTCGGCATCCACCGGGCAGAGGAAACCGAAGAGTTCCCGCGGGTCCGGGTTGCGGAACTGATGGGGCACGTCAGGTGGAACGTACACGACGTCGTAGGGACGGACCTCAAAGAGGTCTTCGCCGACACGCACCTGACCGCGTCCCCGGAGGACCACAACCGCATGAGCGTGCTGGTGGCGCTCGAGACTGCTGAATCCTCCCGGGCGGATCTCAAAGTAGCGAAGCTGAAACGCCACCGGTTCGCCGGCGGCCCCCAGGAGCACGTGACGCGTCACGCCCTCCCAGGCCAGGAGACTCTCGACTGATGGCTTATAGGCCCCGACACCCACACCCTCCCACGTGAAGGCCATGGGGTCGAAGCGGAGGAGCCGCCGCTCGGGGCGCGTCTCCCGCTCTTCCACCTCGCAAGAGGAGACGAAGACGTCGACACTGTGCTCGCTCACGGCCTCACCACCACCTTCAGCGCTCTCCCCTCGGCCACCATCCGGTACCCCTCCGCCGCGCGGTCCAGCCCGAGGCGGTGTGAGATCAGCGTTTCCACCGGCAGCCCCTCCTCCAGATGCCGCAGCGCTGCTCGCGTATCGTCGGGCCCGGCCGAGTAGCTGGGCACGATCTCCACTTCGCGGAAGAAGAGATCATGCACGGAGAGAGGCCAGACCGTCTCCGGCGGCAGCGGCGTAAAGACGAGGAGGCGACCGCCGGGCGCCACCGCCTCGTACCCTGCACGGAGGGCCGAGAGCGAGGACGGCGTCACGACCACGACGTCCGCGCCTCCGTCCGTCGTCTCCCGGATCTGCTCGCCAATCTCCGAACCACTTCCGGCGAAGACCGCGTCTGCCCCAGCGGACCGTCCGCCGGCCAGCCGTTCCGGCAGGCGATCGACCCCGACGATACGCTCGGCGCCCAGCGTGCGGGCCAGCAGGACATGGAGCAGACCGATCACCCCCAGACCGATCACCGCGATGCGATCGTGCGGACGCAGGCGGGCCCGGCGCAGCGCCTTCACGACGCAGGCGAGCGGTTCGATGAAGATCGCCGCTTCATCGCTCAGCGTGGGAGGTAGCCGCAGGAGGTCCGCGGCCGCGACCTCCGCCGGGACCAGCGCGAACTCGGCGAGGCCGCCGGGGACCAGGCGTGTGCGGCGCCACGTCTCACAGTGGACGTAGGCTCCGCGCTGACAGGCGCGGCACCGGAAGCAGGGCGCATGGTGGTGGATGAAGACGCGCTCGCCGGGCGCGCTCATCGCGCCCTCCCCCACCGCCACCACTTCCCCCACCGGCTCATGGCCGAGGGGTGCTGGAGCCTTCCGCGCCATATACCAGGCCATCGTCTCGCTGCTGCAGAGGCCGCAGGCGCGGATGCGAACCAGGACCTCACCGGGGCCGGGCGCAACGAGAGGGACTTCCTCTATGCGGATGTCGTCGGGTCCGTAGAAGATGGCGGCGCGCGTGACCGACGGCAGGGTCAGCACCACTCCGCCGCCTCGGGCATGATCGCCACTTTGACCGGGCCGCCTCGGTCGAGATCCTGAAAGACCCCCACGATCTCATCCAGCGGGCGGACGGCGCTGATGATCGGGCGGACCTCGATGCGGCGGGCGTCCAACCATTGATAGGCCTCGGCGACATCCTGCGGCATATAGTGGAAGGTATTGATCAGATCAATCTCCCCGTAGTGAAGGAACCCGGCGTCGAACGTCACCCGGGTCGACCCGGCCAGCCCGCCGAAGAGCAGGACCTTGCCGCCCGGCCGCACCCACCCCGGCGCCTCCTCCCAGATACGGGCCGTCCCCGTGCACTCGATGACCACGTCGGGCCGGGTGCCCAGCGCGGCAGCCACCTGTGCCGGAATCTCTCCCTGCTCGATCGCAACCGGCGCCGCCCCCAACTGCCCCGCCAGCCTCAACCGCGGGGCGCGGCGCCCGACCGCCGCCATCCGGTGACCGAGCGCCCGCCCGGTGAGAATCTGCAGCAGGCCGATCGGGCCCAGCCCCACGACCACCACCGTCGCCGGAGGGGCGACCGCCAGCCGCCGCCAGCCGTGCAGCACGCAGGCGAGCGGCTCGAGAAAGGCCGCTTCGATGTACGTCAGGTGATCGGGTTTCGGAAGCAGGTGGCGGGCGGCCACACGGGGCGAGATCAACAGGTAGTCCGCGTACGCTCCCAGGACGATGTCCTGAAAGAGGTACTCGCAGTGGTTCTCCGCGCCGGCCCGGCAGGCGCTGCACTCGCCGCACGGCGCGGTGGGGACGAGCATGACGGCCTCCCCGGGGGCCACACCTGCGACACCCGAACCGACGGCTGTCACGTCGCCCGCGCACTCATGTCCGAACGGCCCGGCGGGCAGGAGTGGGTGTCCGCGGCGATAGGTCTTGAGGTCGGTCCCGCAGGTGAGCGCCGCCCGAACGCGCATCACGACCTCACCGGAGCGGGGCTCGGGAACCGGTCGCTCCACCAGTTCGATCACACCCGGGGATTTCAGGACCGCTTGGCGCAAGCGGGGCTAACCGTCTCCCATCTCAACCGGCAGCTGCTGATTCATCCACTCGATGATCCCGCCCCGCACGTTCACCGCGTTCCCGTAGCCGGCGTCGCGCAGCAACTTCACCACGTCCGCGCTGCGCGCTCCCACCGCGCAGTGGACGACGATGGGACGGTTGGGGTCGATCTCGGTCAGGCGCTGGGGAATTTCCCCCTTCGGGATGAGGGTCGCCCCGGGAATGCGGCTCTGCGCCCACTCCCACGGCTCGCGCACGTCGATCAGCTGCGCCCCCTCCTCGACGAGCCGGTGCGCCTCCTCGGGATCCACCTCGGGGATGGCGTCGGTGGCACCCGCAGCCGCGTGCCGCCCGGGGAGGCCGCAGAAGGCCTCGTAGTCGATCAACTCGCGGATGGTCGGCTGGTCGCCGCAAACGGGGCAGTTCGGGTTGCGCGTCCAGCGCACGACGCGGTAGTCGTTCTCGAGCGCGTCGAAAATGAAGAGCCGGTTCGCCAGCGTCCGGCCCCGTCCCAGCAGGACCTTCACCGCCTCCGTGGCCTGCAGCGTCCCCATGAACCCGGCCAGGGCGCCGAGGATCCCGCCCTCCGCGCAGGAGGGCACGACCCCCGGAGGGGGCGGGGTGGGAAAGAGACAGCGATAGCATCCCTGCCCCGGGAGGAAGGTGGTCGCCTGTCCCTCCCACTTCAGGATGCTGGCATCAACCAGAGGTTTGCCCAGGAAGACGCAGGCGTCGTTGACCAGGTAGCGCGTGGGGAAGTTGTCGCTGCCGTTCACCACCAGGTCAAAGTCGCGGATGATGTCCAGCGCGTTCTCAGAGGTCAGCGTGGTCTGGAAGGGTCGGACGGTCACGTCCGGGTTGAGCGCCCCGAGCGTCCGCCCGGCGGATTGCGTCTTGGGCGTCCCGACACTCTGGGTGGTGTGCAGAATCTGCCGGTGGAGGTTGTTCAATTCGACCCGGTCGCCATCCACGATGCCGAGGGTCCCCACACCCGCCGCCACCAGGTAGAGCGCTGAGGGACATCCAAGCCCCCCCGCCCCCACGACCAGCACGCGGCTCTCCAGTAGGCGCCGCTGCCCCGACAGCCCGATCTCCTCCAGGATGATCTGGCGGGAGTACCGCGCCATCTGTTCTCTGGTCAGCAGGGGTGTCGCGGATTTGCGGGTTTGCACGGCCATGGTCACACCCTCACGGTGAGGCGTCCGGTGGCGCTACGGACAATTGTTGAGTGCCGTAGTCATCTTTGGCACACCTACAATGCCAGATCGCGCGAAGGGGTGTCAAGGAAGGCGCCCAAGCGTCG
Organism: Armatimonadota bacterium; assembly: GCA_031420915.1. GTDB lineage: Bacteria > Sysuimicrobiota > Sysuimicrobiia > Sysuimicrobiales > Humicultoraceae > JANONS01. The sequence continues at coordinate 4,314 of JANONS010000263.1, read as the reverse complement.
ATTCGGAGTATACACCCGTTTGGTGGGCGCATCGCGGCGATGCTATAATCAGACGGTTTTCCGCAGTCCCGGGCGTATCGGGTCATCGAGGAGGGCTTAATGGAGGAGGTTTTTGACATCGCAATCATCGGCGGCGGGCCGGTCGGTCTCTTCGGCGCCTACTATGCCGGGTTCCGCACCCTGCGGACGAAGATCATCGACAGCCAGCCGGACCTGGGCGGCCAGGTCACCGCGCTCTACCCCGACAAATTCATCTACGACGTGGCCGGGTTCCCCAAGATCCTGGGCAAGGACCTGGTCAAGAATCTGGTCGAGCAGGCGATGCAGTACAACCCCGAGATCGTCCTGAACGAGGGCGTGCAGTCGGTGGAGACGGCTGACGAGAAGGTCCTGGCCCTGGGGGTCGATGGCCGGACCCACCTCAGCCGCGTCGTCCTGATCACCGGCGGCATCGGGGCGTTCACGCCCAAGACGTTCAAGCGGCCTGACCTCGATAAGTATTTGGGCAAGGGGCTGCATTACGCCGTGAAAGCCAAAGAGGATTTTCGGGACAAGCGTCTCCTGGTGATCGGCGGGGGAGACAGCGCGCTGGATTGGGCGCTGGGGCTGGTGCCCTACGCCAGGGAGATCATTCTGATCCACCGCCGCGACGGGTTCCGCGCCCACGAGGACAGTGTGCGCAAACTCTTCGACTCCCCGATTCAGGTCAAGACCTTCTATGAATTGAAGAGTCTCGGCGGCGCGGACCGCATTGAGGAGGCCGTGATCCACGAGAACCGGACGAAACAGGACGAGACCCTCAAGGTCGATGCCGTCCTGGCCTTCCTCGGCCTCATCAGCAACCTGGGACCGATCCGCAACTGGGGGCTCACGCTGGAGGAAGACGCCATCGTCGTGAACAGCAAGATGGAGACCAACCGGCCCGGCATTTACGGGGCCGGCGACATCGTCACCTACCCCGGCAAACTCAAACTGATCGCCACAGGGTTCGGCGAGGCGGCCACCGCGGTGAACAACGCCGCCCGCTACATCAACCCCGAGGCCAGCATCTTCCCCGGACACAGCAGCACGATCATGGAGCAGAAGGAGAAGAAGGAAGCGAAGGCGGCGGCGACGGCCTGAACAGGCTAGACCCTGATCAGGTGCGTAGCGACGGCGAGCCCCTTTGCCGCTCGCGCCAGATCAGCGTCGCTCGTCGCGATGGGTACGCGCTGAGACGCGGCGATCGCCAGGTGCAGCGCGTCCAGGGTGAGCAGGGGCAGAGCCGTCAGGGACAGCCAATCCCTCGCCGTCGCATAGTGCGGGCGCGATACCGGCCATCGCGTGTACACCCCGGTATCGAGATGCGTGAGGAACAGGCCCTGAGCACGCTGCGCGTCGGCCCGCCGCATCTCCCGCCGACGCACCTTCCGCGCAATCGTGGAGACGAGCTCTACTTCCACAAGGTCACTGATCGCCAAAGCTGGCTGCCGGCGGAGAAACCGTTGGACGGCAAGGCTGAGAGGTTCAGGGCAGTAGTAGGCGGCCAGCAGGCTCGTGTCGACGTAGATCAGGAGCGCGCCTCCCGCCTTGCTTTCCGGACCTCTTCACTGAGCGGCGCACCACGCACGTGAATCGACGCCCGAAACTCCGATAGGTCAGGCAGAGGTACGGGCGTCCGTACCGGCGGGAGGAGCCGCGCCACCGGCTTCCCGCGGCGCACGATGGTGACCTCCTCCCCAGCACGGGCGCGATCCAGAAGCTCACGCAGCTTCTGACGGGCTTCCTTAACGGTGACGGTGTGCACAGACTCCCTCAACCCTCTGGGATGTGTACATCACAAGTGTACATGATTTCCGGCCGCTGTCAACGAGACGGGGCGCTCTGGGCGCCCCCTTCCGCGCAAGGGACCCCCTCACAGCCGGCGGGCGAAGAAGTCCTCCAGGAGCCCGTAGAATCGCAGTTTCTGCTTGATGTCCTGGGAGCCATGCCCCTCGTCGGCAAACTCCACGTACTCGAAGTCCTCTCCCTCGGTCCGGCCTAACTCCAGCAGCCGCTCGCGGAAGATCCGAGCCTGCGTGATCGGGCAGCGCGGGTCGGTGTGGCCGTGCGCGATCAGCAGCGTGAGCTGGGGCGCATATGTGATCGCGCTGCGCTCGCGCCACAGGTCGTGGTCCGCGACGGGGTCGCCCATCTGCTCGCTGAAGTAATCCTTGAAGTGGGGGAGATCCTCCTCATAGAGTTTATGGAGATCAGTGATGCCGACCCAGGCCACGGCGGCCTTCCAGAGGTCCGGCTTCTTCGTCACCGCCATATAGGTCATGTAGCCGCCGTAGGAGCCGCCGAAGACCCCAATGCGGCCGGGATCCACGAAGGGAAGGCTTTTCAGGTATCCTGCGGCGGCCGCCACGTCCTCCAGGTCCCTGCCGCCCCAGTCCTTGATGTTCATGTCGCGGAACCGGACGCCGTAGCCGGTAGAACCACGGACATTGGGCTCGATGACCACGTACCCCCGATTGGCGAGGAACTGCGCGTACGGGTCCCACCCGCGAAACCACTGGTGGGTCCGCCGTGCACCGCGACGACCGCGGGGAGCCTGCCGTTGGCCCGGATTCCATGAGGCCTGTACAGAATCGCGGGAATCTGCATCCCGTCGCTACTCGGGAACCAGACGTACTCGTGATCCACGAACAGCGTGGGGTCGATCGAGCCATATTCGGCGGGAAGTGCTGTGGCGTACGTATCTGTCTGGAGATCGTAAAGCACCGCCTCCGGCCTGCGGGTGGAGGCGTGGTGGGCGATCAGGACGGCGCGGCCGTCGAGCACGAAGGTCGCCTCGCCCGCCACCCCTGCGGGGAGCCGCAGCGTTCGACCTTCGCCCGTCTGCAGGTCATAGATCATCGGCAGGAACACCGAATCCTGGTTCCGGATCGTCGAAAGCAGGCGGCCGTCGGGCGAGAACCTGCCAGCGTACTCCTCCACCCCTTCCTCCCCCAGCCAGCGGACCTCACCCGTCTCCAGATTGAGGATCCCGGGCCGGAACGTGCCGCTGGCGTCGGACGTCACGGAGAGATGCCGGCCGTCCGGATGCCAGTCCCTCGCGAAATCCTTCGAGCCGTCCCGGACCGACAGCACCCGGCGGACTTCACCCCCGTCCGCTCTGACGATGTACACGTCTCTATTCGTCGGGTTCGACGTCTCGCTTGTGCTGCCCACCAGCCACTGCCCATCGGGGCTCCAGTGGCCCCCCTCAAATGGGCGGGCGAAGTTCGTGAGTCGCCGGACCTCGGAGCCGTCCGGCCGCATAACAAACAAGTTGAGCTGGCGTCCGCTGCGGGTCGCGGCCAGGACAGCCATCCAGCGGTCGTCCGGGCTGAATTCCAGAATGTGATACTGGGTGTCCCCGTCCTCGGTGAGACGGGTCACCCCGCCGCTCTCGACGTCGATGCGGAAGAGGTCGTGCATCTCATCCCCGTCCCGGTCGCGGCCGAAGACGATCGTCCGGCCGTCACGGCTCCAGGCGAACCCGGTCCGCAGCGAGCGCGGCACCTCGCCGTGGCTGATCTGCCTCGGTGTGCCGTCCGGCAGATCCATGACATACAGTTCGATCCGTCCGGACTTGTCCCAGTAGAAGGCGACGCGGTCCCGCTGCCAGGACGGGGTGATCAGATAGAAGTTGGGGAGGCTGACAAGTTCCTCGAGCGGAAAACGTGTGGACACGGACACCTCCTCAAAATGGTGTCAAGAAGGCGTGGCGGCACGCGACGGGGCTCGGTAGGTCAGCACCGCCTTGGCCTGCTCGTCGGCATGGTAGGAGGAGCGGACGAGCGGGCCCGACTCGACGTACTTGAAGCCGCGGCGGAGCCCTTCCTCACGAAGGGCCGCGAACTCCTCGGGCGTGTAGTAGCGGTCGATCGGATGGTAGTCGGGCCCGGGCCGCAGATACTGCCCCAGCGTCAATACGTCGCAGTCGACGCTGCGCAGCTCGTCCATCGTCTCCAGGACCTCGTCGACCGTCTCACCCATCCCCAGGATGATGCTGCTCTTCGTGAACGAGGTGTACCCCCATTCCCTGGCGCGGCGGAGCAACGCGATCGAGCGGTCGAAGTGGCCCCCGTGGCGGACGACCTTGAACGTGCGCCGCGGGCTCTCGATGTTGTGCGCCAGGATCTCGGGATTGGCCTCCAGCACGGTCACGAGCGCACCGGCCTCCCCCTTGAAGTCGGGGATCAGCACCTCGACGGTGCACGAGGGCAGCCGGCGGTGGATCGCCCGGATGGTCTCGGCGTAGATCCCGGCCCCGCCGTCCTTCTGGTCGTCCCGGTTGACCGACGT
>JANONS010000262.1:0-2949 GCA_031420915.1 Armatimonadota bacterium | reverse complement strand
CTCCAGCAGCCCGGCCAGGCCGGATCCGTAGTCGTCGGCCCCTGGGGTTCCGGGGACCGTGTCATGGTGCGCACCGACCACGACCAGGGCAGCAGGCAGGACGGTTCCGGGAAGGGTGGCCACCACATTGACGCCGTCCCCCAACTCCTCGTCGTGGCAGGGCTGATCCGTCACCTGCCAGCCGTAGCCACGGAGCGTCTCCCGCAGGTAGGTAAGCGCACCGGCGATCGCGGGGCCATCGGTAGGGCGACCGCGCGGCGCCGGGAGGGCCGCGAGGTGGCGGTTCAGGGCGTCGGCGTCGATTGTCGCCAAGCTCAGCTCAGCCGGACGCGGGCGAACCGGCGCCGGCCGACGCGAACGATCAGTCCGTCTTTGATCTCAACGTCAGCTTCGACGTCGGTGATGCGCTGACCATCAACGGTCACCCCACCCTGCACGATCAACCGCTTGGCCTCACTGTGACTCTTCGCCAGGTCGAGCTGCACCAGGAGGGTGACCACCTTGCGGAGGAGGACATCATGGGCCCCCACTTTGATCGTGATGACCACCTCCGGGACCTCCGACGGTACTTCACGCGCGACGAACACCCGGTCGAAGGCCGCTTCCGCCCGCGCGGCCGCGTCCGCGCCGTGCCACATCCGGACGATCTCTCTGGCGAGTCGCCGTTTGGCGTCGCGGGGATGGAGGCTCGCGCCCTCCAGCCCGCGGCGCACCTCTGTGATCGCCTCGCCGGACAGATCGGTGGCGAACTCAAAGTACTCGAGCATCACCCGATCGGGGACCGACATCGCCTTGCCGAACATCTCCGCGGGGGGGTCGGTGATGCCGATGGCGTTGCCCAGTGACTTGCTCATCTTCTCCACACCGTCGACCCCGGGCAGCAATGGCGTCAGCACCACCACCTGCGGCTCCTGTCCGAATTCGCGCTGCAGATCGCGGCCCACCAGGTTGTTGAACTTCTGGTCCGTGCCGCCGAGTTCCACGTCGGCTTTCAGCTCCACGGAGTCGTAGGCCTGCGCGATGGGGTAGAGGATCTCGTGCAGGAAGACGGGGATGCCGCCGCGCAGCCGGGTCTGGAAATCGTCGCGTTCTAGCACCCGGGCGACGGTGGTCTTGGAGGTGATGCGGACCAGGTCTCCAAACCGCAGCGGGCTGAGCCACTGGCTGTTGAAGGTCACCCGCGTCCGCTGCGCATCGAGCACCCGGCCGTACTGATCCCGGTAGGTGGCGGCGTTGGCTTCCACCTCCTCCTGCGTCAACATCGGCCGCGTCTGCTTCTTGCCTGTCGGATCACCGATCATCGCCGTAAAATCGCCGATGACGATAATCGCCTCGTGCCCCAGGTCCTGGAACTGGCGCAGTTTACGTAGGACGATCGCGATGCCGATGTGGATGTCGGGTGCCGAGGGATCCAGTCCCAGTTTCACCCGCAGGGGTCGGTCCTTGCGGAGTTTCACGAGGAGATCCTCTTCGCTGATGATCTCCACCGCGCCGCGGCGGAGGAGGTCAAGCTGCTCTTCGGGAGAGCGAGTCGTCATGGCATCACACGCGCCACTTCAGACATTCAGCTCGACCACCGTCACGCCCTCCCCGCCCTCCGTGCGATCCCCCAACCGGAAGGTACGCACGTGGGGATGGCTCTTCAGGAACCCCTGGATGGCGCGGCGCAGGGCGCCGGTCCCTCTGCCGTGGATCAGCGTCACGCGCGGGAGCCGTGCCACGGTCGCGTCATCGAGGTAGGCATCGACCGCCACGAGCGCCTCATCCACCGTCTGCCCCCGCAGGGAGAGTGAGGCCGGGACCGCCTGGAACATGCCGTGCGGCGGCGCCCGGTCCACCGGGCCCGACGCCTCGGGGCTCGCGGCGGCGCGCAGGGCCTTTAATGGAAGGCGGGTCCGCACCGCTCCTACCTCTACCTCCACCTCACCTCGCCCGTCCGGCGGGGTAACCACCCGTCCCGTCCGCCCCAGGCCCGGGACATGCACTGTCTGCCCCACCTCCACCGCATCAAGAGGGGATCCGGTGCTCCCGGACGCGAGGCCCTCCGCTGCCCGCTCCTCCCATTCCGCGGCCAGTTGCGTCAGGCGCCGTCGCGCCGCGTGCGCCGCCTCATCGGATCGAGCCGACCGCACCTCGTGAAGGATCGCCTCCAGGTCGCGCCGCGTGCGAGCCAGCCACTCCTCGGCCTCCTGCCGCGCCCCCGCCACCAGACGCCGCCGCTCCGCCTCAAGCCGGTTCACTTCAGCATGATAGCGATCCACTAGCGTCCGCGCTTCGCTCCGCAGCCGCTCCGCCTCCTCGCGCTCCCTGGCCGCGATCTGACGGTCACTGGCCAGATCCCTCAGCAGTTCATCCGCCCGCAGGCGCTCGGCAGAGAGAAAGGAGCGGGCGCGGTCTGTGATCTCGCGCTGAAGGCCCAGACGCTCCCCGATGATGAACGCGTTGGACTGACCGGGCTGTCCGATCAGGACGCGGAACGTCGGCTGGAGGGTTTCCGGATCGAACTCCACCGAGGCGTTCTCCACCCCCTCCAGCAGGTACGCCAGCGCCTTCAGTTCGTTGTAGTGTGTGGTGACCGCCGCCCACACCCCTCGGGTCTGCAGCGTCTCGATGAGGGCGCGGGCCAGCGCCGCGCCCTCCGTGGGATCGGTACCCGCGGCCACCTCGTCCAGGAGAACCAGCGCCGGAGGTTGGAGTTGGGCGAGGATCTCGACGATGGCGGTGAGGTGCGACGAAAAGGTGGAGAGGTTCTGCTCGATGGACTGCTCGTCGCCGATGTCCGCGAAGATCTGCGGGAAGATCCGGATGGTGGAACCCTCCGCAGCCGGGACGTGGAGTCCCGCCTGCGCCATCAGGGTCAGGAGGCCGATGGTTTTCAAGGTGACGGTCTTGCCCCCGGTGTTGGGCCCCGTGATGACCAGCGTCTGGAACCGGCCGCCGAGTTCGACA
>JANONS010000261.1:0-5057 GCA_031420915.1 Armatimonadota bacterium | reverse complement strand
CATTCGGCAGCGCCGGGCAAGGACTTTTCCGCGTTCTTGACTGGCGGCTACCTCGGCTCCAAGGAACGCGAGCACTGCCGTGACGCCCAACGTGAATTGGACAGATCTCTGTTTGGCGTGGAGTGCAGCGCGGCGGTCTGCATAGTGTGGTGGTGACGATGATCGACGAGATGGCGGTCGCTCGTCTGCGGAGTGTGGCCGTGGGGAGGTCGAGGGGTCGACGGAAGGCCGGTTAGGCGGATCTGCCTATGTGGGACAGCGATCGGGTCGCCGGGGGGAGATGGCAGCGGGTGGAGGTCGGAGTCCCGAGGGCCGCTCACGGTCAGTCTCCGAGCAGGCGGTCGGCAGGGCTACGGACGCCCGCGGGGCCGCGGTTGAGGACATGGGTGTAGATCATCGTCGTCGCGACGTCCTTGTGGCCGAGCAGCTCCTGGACGGTGCGGATGTCGTGGCCGTCCTCAAGCAGATGGGTGGCGAACGAATGGCGAAAGGAGTGGCATGTCGCGTGCTTGGCGAGGCGAGCCCGGCGGCCGGCTTCCCTGACAGCGCGCTGAAGCACGGTCTCATGCAGGTGGTGCCGGCGCCGCTGGCAGGTCAACCGGTCTACGTATATCCGCGTGGCCGGGAACACCCACTGCCAGCCCCACTCCCTGCCCGCGTTCGGGTACTTCCGCATCAGCGCTCCGGGAAGCTCGACCCAACCGCCACCGCGTTTGAGATCCTGCTCGTACTGCCGCCTTGCACACTCGAGGTGCCGTGCAAGATCGGCCTTGACGGCGGCGGGCAGCATCGTCACCCGGTCCCTGGAACCCTTGCCCGCACGCACCACGATCTGGTTCGATGTGAAGTCGACGTCTTTCACGCGTAACCGGGCGCACTCGACCACGCGCAGTCCCGCCCCGTACAGGAGGAGCGCCATCAGGCGCGGTACGCCGTTGAGCTGGCCGAGGACTGCTCGAACCTCTTCGCGGGTCAAGACGACGGGCAGCCGCCAGGGGCGCTTCGCGTGCACGATGCCGTCGAGCCACGGGACCTCCTGACCGAGCACCTCGCGGTAGAGGAACAGCAGCGCGCTCAGCGCCTGGTTCTGGGTGGCGGCCGCCACGTTTCGCTGAACGGCGAGCGACGTCAGGAACTGTGTGATCTCCGCGGCGCCCATCTCGGCCGGATGGCGTTTGCCGTGGAACAGAATGTACCGGCGGATCCACGCGATGTACGCTTCTTCCGTGCGACGGCTATAGTGGCGCGTGCGTATGGCGTCGCGCACACGGTCGAAGAGTCGTGGCCGCTGTGGACCAGCCTGTTGAGTGTCGGGGATAGACGGGCTTGACACTTGATTCCCTCTTCCAGCCATCGGCGCGCGTAGCAGGGAATTGTGGGGGTTGACGTGTGGAGAGGGGGGGAAGGCGAGAAGTGAAAAGCCCGACCCGATCGGGGCGCGCTTTAATAAAGGAGGTGATCCAGCCGCACGTTCCCGTACGGCTACCTTGTTATCGGACGGACCTTGCGGGAGCCTATCCTGGGGCTGGGACATAGCGGATGCCTTTCATCCCCTCGAAGTCGGCGTCCTGCGTCCAGAGCAGCGCGTTATACGCCCGCGCCGTGGCCAGCATGACACTGTCGGCCATTGGAAGGCGCATGTCAGTAGATAGTTTGGCCGCGCTCAGGGCGATAGCAGCCGTGAAGTCCACCACGGTGCCCTGCTGCATGACCGCTGCGGCCCTGAGCGCCTGGCCCTCGTCGCGCTGCTGCAGGACTCGCTTGAAGACTTCGTAGAGGCTGATTGTCGGCACGATGAGGTCGGCTAGCTTTTCAACCGCAGGCGCGAAGAACGCGGCGTTAGGGCCATCAGCAAAGTACTCCAGCCACCCCGACGAGTCGACAACATTCATACCCGATCGGGCTCCCGCTTGACCGCGGTGTCGATGCCCTTAAGGAAGCCTCGTGCCTGTTTGATCGGTTTGAGCGGGATCAGCTCTATCCGACCTTCGTATGGGATGACCTGGACCTTCTGCCCCGGCCGAATTCCTAGCGCCCGTCGAACCCGAACGGGAATGACCACTTGGTACTTGGGTGAGACAGTAGTTGCCTCCATACCTTTCTCCGATCGATCCATGGATTGTAATACCAACCAGATCATAGCCCGCCATACGCCCAGATTCAACTGCCCGAAGCATGTGAACGGCAGGGAAGTCCGCCCCGCCATCCCGAATCAGGAGAGTGTGGACCCGCGCACCTACGCCAGCGAGCACCGCACACGGTTTCTGGAAGACCTGAAGGCCCTGATCAGGATCCCCAGCATCAGCACGCTGCCGGACCACTATCCCGATCTGGAGCGGGCGGCCCGCTGGCTGGAACAGCACCTGACCGACCTGGGCCTCCGCACCCGGCTCATTGCGAACAATGCGCACCCCATCGTCTACGCGGAGTGGATGGAGGCCCCCGGCCGGCCCACGCTGCTCTGCTACGGCCACTACGACGTGCAGCCGCCGGACCCCCTGGATCTCTGGGAGTCCCCGCCGTTTGAGCCGACGGTGCGCGAGGAGAATCTCTACGCTCGCGGCGCCTCCGACGATAAGGGTCAGTTGCTGATTCAAATCCATGCGATCGAGTCGTGGCTCCGCACGGCCGGGCGGTTGCCCGTGAACGTCAAGGTCTTCATCGAGGGCGAAGAGGAAATCGGCAGCCCGCGGATGGTCCAGTTCATCCCCCGGCACAAGGCGCTGCTCCGGGCGGATGCTGCGCTGATCTGCGACGGGATGTTCTTCGCGCCGGAGGTCCCCGCCCTGACTACAGGGCTGCGCGGGCTGGTCTACACGGAGGTGGAGGCGCGCGGAGCCGCGCGCGATCTTCACTCGGGGCAGTTCGGCGGTGCCGCCCCGAACCCGCTCGAGGCGCTCAGCCGGATCATCGCGGGCCTGCGGGACCGGAGGGGACGGGTGACTATCCCTCGCTACTACGCCCGGGTTGCGCCCCCCACCGCGCTCGAGCGGGAGGCCTGGGAGCGGCTGCCCTTCAGCGAGGAGGCGTACCTGGCGGATCTGGGTGTTGAGGTCGCGCCGGGGGAAGCGGGCCACAGCATTTTGGAACGCCGCTGGGCCCGTCCCACGCTGGAGGTGCACGGTATTGCCGGAGGTTTCACCGGCCCCGGCGCCAAGACGGTCATCCCCGCCCGCGCGACGGCGAAGATCAGCATGCGGCTGGTCCCGGACCAGCGCCCGCCATCGATCCTGCGCGCGTTCGAGCAGAAGGTCAGGCAGTTGACACCGCCCGGCGTCCGCACGGAGGTGCGGCTGCTCGCCATGGGCGACCCGGTGCTCGTTTCCCCGGAGGAGCCGGCCGTGGGGCTCGCCGCCCGGGCGCTCCAGGAGGTCTTCGGCCGGGCGCCGGTCTACATGCGCGAGGGCGGCAGCATCCCGGCGGTCGCCGGGTTCGTGAACGCGCTGCGCGCCCCCGCAGTGCTGATGGGCTTCGGTCTGCCGGACGACCGCCTCCACTCGCCCAATGAGAAGTTCCACCTGCCGAACTTCTACCGGGGGATCGACGCCGTCATCCGGTTCATGGAACTCCTGGGCGAGCAGAGCCCTCCGGCCTGATGCCCTCCATCGCCGAGACCCGCCAGGAGCTCGTTCACCTGGTCCTCCCCGAACACGCCAACGTTCAGGGCAACCTCTTCGGCGGGCGGATGATGTACTGGATCACCTCTGCCGCCACGCTGGCCGGTCTGCGGCTGGCGCGCTCTTCGGTCGTGCTCGGGAGTATGGATGACCTGGATTTTCTCGCGCCGGTGCGCGTGGGCGACCTGGTCATCCTGCGCTCCCAGATCGAGCATGTGGGCCGGACCTCGATGGAGGTGGGGGTGGAGGTGGAGGCCGAGCATCCCCGCACCGGCGAGCGCCGCCGCGCCACCTCCGCGCACCTGGCGATGGTCGCGATGGATGAGAACGGGCGGCCGCGGCCGGTGACGGCGGCGATCACCCCGGCCGGTCAGGCGGAAGCCGCGGTGGTGGAAGCCGCGCGTGCGCGCAAAGAGGCGCGGGACCGTCGCCTGACCGGGCACGCTGCACGGGCGGCCCGGGTGGAGGAGGAGGACGATCTCCGGCGCGTGGAGCGGCCCGATCGGCCGCCCATGTCCGCGGAGCGGCCGGGTAGGCCGCCCATGTCAATCGAGGTCTCCCGCTTCGTCTTCCCCGAGGACGCCGTCGCAGGGAACATGATGTTCGCGGGCACCCTGTTGCTGGCGCTCGACGAGTTCGCCTCCATCCTTGCCTTCCGCTACGTCCGCGGTCTGATCGTGACCGCTTCGATCGACGCGCTCGACTTCTACGCGCCGATCTTCGTCGGCAACATCGTGACCTACCAGGCGGCGATTAACCACGTCGGGCGCACCTCGATCGAGGTCGGCGTGCGGGTAGTGGCGGAAGACCCCCGCGCCGGGACGGTCCGCCATACGTGCACCGCCTATCTGACCTCGGTTCACTTAGGCGCGGACGGCCGTCCGGCGCCGGTCGAGCCGTTTTCGCCCACCACCCCGGCGGAGCGTCGGCGCTGGCAGGAGGCGGAGGCGCGCCGGGCGCTACGGCAGCACCGCCGCGCCGCCCTGGCGTGAACCCCCTGCCTGGAGGAGGGGAAGGCCCGTTCGCAGGCGAACAGTTGTTCATTCAATCAGGCATGCATAAGTGAGACACTCATAGACTCAAGGAGGGATGTGCGGGCCATGAAGCCTCAGCAGTGCCCGCCAGTATCTGCGCCTGGCGCCGCACACCGTCGTCTTTCCCGGTCTGGCCATTATGATCACCGTCCTGGGCTTCAACCTCCTCGGCGATGCCATCCGCGACGCGCTCGATCCGCGGTTACGTTTGGGGTAGGATGCGCGCCCCCTGGACTAATAGGGGCTCATGAAGGCCGATCGCGTCTCCGAGCACAACCGCAGGATGTGGGAGCGCCTGGCGCGGGCCGGCCACCCCTACACGCGGCCGCAGGGCCGGCCGCCCCGCACGCGAGCGGGTCTGCGGCGCTTCCTCGATCCTCACGGACGGCTGCGCGGAGCGCGCCTG
>JANONS010000260.1:0-8041 GCA_031420915.1 Armatimonadota bacterium | reverse complement strand
GTTTTACTTTCGGACGACGGACGTGACGGGGGACATTGTGCTACCGGGGGGGATGGAGATGGTGATGCCGGGGGACAGTGTGAACCTGGAGGTGAGTCTGATCACGCCGGTGGCGCTGGAGGGGGGCCTGCAGTTTGCGATCCGGGAGGGGGGCCGGACGGTGGGCGCTGGGATCGTCACCGGCATCGTAGAGTGATGGGCGCTCGCGGTCGACGGGAGCGGGAGGGCGGGATGTCATGAAGCAGAAGATCCGCATCAAACTCAAGGCCTTCGACCACAAAGTGCTCGACCAGTCGGCCGAGAAGATCGTCGACACCGTCAAGCGGACCGGAGCCCGCATCAGTGGCCCCGTGCCCCTGCCCACTGACCGTAACATCTTCACCGTCATCAGGTCCCCTCACATCGACAAGGAATCGATGGAGCACTTCGAGCTGCGGACGCACAAGCGACTGATCGACATCCTCGAGCCCACCCAGAAGACCGTGGATGCGCTGATGCACCTCGACCTGCCCGCTGGGGTGGACATCGAGATCAAGTTATAGGACGGGGAGCTGGAGGATCGACACGCATCATGGCTGCGCTGCTGGGACGCAAACTGGGGATGACCGAACTCTTCGACGAGGCCGGCAACCGGGTGCCGGTGACGCTGGTCGAGGCGGGACCGATCGTGGTGGTGAGCGTCAAGAGCGTGGAGAAGGCTGGCTATGAGGCGGTGCAGGTCGGCTTCGGTGCGGTGAAAGAGCGCCGGCTGACCAAGCCTCTGCGCGGGGTGTTCACCAAGGCCGGCGTGGCGCCCCAGCGGTACCTGCGGGAAATCCGGGGGCCCGCCGGCGAGGCTCAGCCGGGGCAGGTGGTGACGGCGGAAGCGTTTGCGCCCGGCGACATCGTGGACGTGACCGGCACCAGCCGCGGGCGCGGCTTCGCCGGCGCGATGAAGCGCCACGGCTTTTCCGGGCAGCGCGATAGCCATGGGGTCTCCCTGATGCACCGGGCCATAGGATCGATCGGCACGTCGGATATGGCCCGGGTCTTGCCCGGGAAACGGATGCCGGGTCGGTTGGGGCACGCGCGGGTCACGGTGCGTGGCCTGCGCGTCGTGAAGGTGGAACCGGAACGCGACCTGCTCTACCTGCGCGGGGCGGTGCCCGGGGTGCGCGGGAGCCTCCTGCTGCTCAGGAGCGCGCGGCGGACGGCGCAGGCCAGCGGCGGGAAGCGCAAGGGGGCCGGGAAGAGCCAGCAGAAGGGCAGCGGCCAGGTCCAGGAGCGACGATGATGCTTCGGGTGGCGCTGGTCGATAGCACAGGTACCCGCACGGGCGAGGTCGATCTCCCTGAGGCGATTTTCGGGATCGACCCCAACGAGCCCGTGGTCCACCAGGCGCTGCTCTCGCAACTGGCGGGGCGCCGTCTCGGCACGCACGCGACGAAGACGCGCGGCCAGGTGCGGGGTGGCGGGCGCAAAGCCGGGCGTCAGATGGGGACCGGCGGGGCGCGTGCCGGGTGGCGGCGGGCGCCGCTCTGGGTCGGGGGCGGGATCACGTTTGGGCCGTTGCCGCGGAACCACGCGCATGCGCTGCCGAAGCGGATGCGACGGCTGGCGATCCGCTCCCTGCTCGCGGACAGAGCGCGCAGCGGCCGGGTGATCGTGCTCGACGATCTCCGGCCCGAGGTGCCCAAGACCAGAGAGCTGGCTGCGGTGTTGGAACGGCTGGGGGTCGGGAGGGAGAAGGTGCTGCTGGTCACCCCGATCCGCAACGCGATCATCGTGAAGGCGGCGGGCAACCTGCCGGGGGTGACGGTCCTGACCGCGCGCACGCTGAACGTCCATGATCTCCTTACCCATCCCACCCTGCTGGTGACCCGTGAGGCGCTGAGCGTGCTGCAGGACGCGTGGGCGGAGCCCGTCAAGGAAGTGTCGGCGGAGCCCGTCAAGGAAGTGTCGGCGGACCCCGTCAAGGAAGTGTCGGCGGACCCCGTCAAGGAGGTGCGGGGGTGACAGTTGAGGCGCGGGAAGTCATCCGGCGGCCGATTCTGACGGAGAAGAGCATGCGCGGCACCGAGCGTGGCAAGTACACGTTCGAGGTGGCGCCGGGGCACAACAAGCTGGCGATCAAGGCGGCGGTGGAGGGGTTGTTCAAAGTGCGGGTGACGAAGGTCAACGTGGTGAACCTCCCGGGACGCCGCAAGCGCCGGGGGCCCCACGTCTACCAGGTGGCGGGGCAGCGCAAGGCGATTGTCACCCTGCGACCCGGCGACAAGATCGATCTGGAGAGTCTGACCTAAGCACACCCGACCTGGCGGCGGGAGAGGCCCGCCGGAGGCGAAGTGGCGGCCGGGTAGGCCGCCGGAGGCTGGGGGGGACGATGGGCATCAAGAAGTTCAAGCCAACGACCCCGGGGCGGCGCTTCATGACCGTTTCCACGTTTGACGAGATCACGAAGCATCGGCCCGAGCCGCAGCTCGTGGAGCGGCTGCAGCCGCGTGCGGGCCGGAACGCCCAGGGCAGGGTCACCGTGCGGCACCGCGGGGGCGGCCACAAACGTCTCTACCGGATCATCGACTTCAAGCGGGACAAAGACGGGGTGGCCGCACGGGTGGCCGCCATCGAGTACGATCCCAACCGCTCCGGCCGCATCGCCCTGCTGCATTACGCGGACGGGGAGAAGCGCTATATCCTGGCGCCCGCCGGGCTGCGAGTCGGCGAGCACGTGAAGTCGGGGCCCGACGCCGAGATCCAGCTGGGCAACGCCCTCCCCCTGGGGAGCATTCCCGTGGGCACCATCGTGCACAACGTCGAACTGCAGCCGGCGCGGGGCGGGCAGCTGGTGCGGGCGGCGGGCGGCGGGGCTCAGGTCATGGCCAAGGAGGGCGAGATGGCCCACTTGCGGCTGCCGTCGGGGGAGGTCAGGCTGGTTCCCCTGGTGTGCAAGGCGACGATCGGACAGGTCAGCAACGTCGACCACGGAGCGATCAAAATCGGCAAGGCCGGCCGCAAGCGCTGGATGGGCTGGCGGCCGACGGTGCGCGGCGTGGCCATGGATCCGGCCAGCCATCCGCACGGCGGCGGCGAGGGGCGTTCGCCGATCGGGATGCCGGGTCCGGTGAGTCCCTGGGGCAAGCCGACGCTCGGGGCGAAGACGCGCAAGCGCAAGCTCAGCAGCCGGTTGATCGTCAAGCGACGCAAGTAGCGGAGGCGGTATGGTCCGGTCAAAGAAGAAGGGCCCATTTGTGGACACCCACCTGCTAGAGAAGGTGCGCGACCTCAATCGTACGCGGGAACGCCGGGTGGTCAGGACCTGGTCGCGGCGGTCGACCATCCTGCCGGAGTTCGTGGGACACACCATTGCCGTCTACGACGGCCGCAAGCACGTCCCCATCTACGTCAGCGAGCAGATGGTGGGACACAAACTGGGGGAGTTCGCCCCCACGCGGACCTTCAAGGGACATGGCGCCCACTCGGAGCGGGCGACCACGCCACGGTAGAGGGCCGGCGGATGGCATCGCGGTAGAGGAGAGGGCATGGAGGCACAGGCGACGGCCAGGTATGTGCGCATCTCGCCGCTAAAGGCGCGGCGGGTGGCCCGCGAGATCCGGGGGCGTCCCGTGGCGGAGGCGCAGGCGGTGCTGAAATTTCTGCCGCATCGGGCGGCACGGGTCCTGGAGAAGACCCTCAAGTCGGCGGTGGCCAACGCGGAAAACAATCTGGAGCTAAACCGCGAGCATCTGATCGTCACCCGGGCCTATGTGGACAAAGGCCCCTCGACGCGAAAGGCGCAACCGCGGGCGCGGGGCAGGATGGACATGCTCGTCAAACGGAGCAGCCACGTGACCGTGGTGGTGGGAGAGAAAGCGTAACGCGGGCCGGCAGGTCCGTACTGGTGGGGGTGAGGGCGTGGGACAGAAGGTCTCTCCGGTGGGGTTGCGAGTGGGGATCATCCGCGACTGGGAGTCGCGCTGGTACGCGAAGCGCATGGCGCCGCTGATCAAGGAGGATCTGCAGCTCCGCACCCATATCAAGAAGAAGATGTACCGCGCCGGCATCTCCCGTATTGAGATTGAGCGTGCGGCCAACCGGGTCCGGGTGACCATCCACGCGGCCCGCCCGGGAATCATCATCGGCCGCGGCGGCACGGGGATCGATGCCCTGAAGAAGGAGCTCGACCAGACGACCGGCAAGCAGATCCAGCTCAACGTCCAGGAGATCCGGCGCCCCGAGCTGGAGGCGCAACTCGTGGCGGAGAACGTGGCGCAGCAGCTGGAGCGGCGGGTGGCCTACCGCCGCGCGATGAAACAGGCGGTCCAGCGCAGCCTGCGGGCGGGCGCCAAGGGGATCCGGCTCGCGGCGAGCGGGCGACTGGCGGGAGCGGAGATCTCGCGCTACGAGTGGTATCGCGAAGGGCGGGTCCCGCTGCACACGCTCCGCGCCGACATCGATTTCGGGGTGGCGGAGGCGCTGACCGCCTACGGGCGCATCGGGGTCAAGGTCTGGATCTACCGGGGAGATGTCTTGCCCGAGCCGAAGCGCACCGACCTGGAACACCGCCGCCCGCGACCGGCGCAGCCTGAGCCGGTGGTCGGGGGCGCCGCGCCGGAGACCGTGGTCATCCCCTCGCGCACCCCGGCGGTGTCGGTGAGGCGGAGGGAGGACGATGCTGGCACCTAAGCGGACCAAGTTCCGCAAGGCCCACCGGGGAAACATGCGGGGGAAGGCCTTCACCGGGTCCGGCGTGGCCTTCGGCGAGTTTGCGCTCCAGGCGATGGAGCCGGCGTGGGTCACGAGTGCCCAGATCGAGGCGGCCCGCGTGGCGATCACCCGTTTCATCAAACGCGGAGGCAAACTGTGGATCCGCGTCTTTCCCGACAAGCCCGTGACCAAGAAACCGGCGGAGACCCGCATGGGCAGCGGCAAGGGGAACCCGGAGCTCTGGGTGGCGGTGGTGAAGCCGGGACGTACGCTCTTCGAACTGGCCGGGATCAGTGAGGAGGCGGCCCGGGAGGCGATGCGGCTCGCGGGGCACAAGCTGCCGATCCGGACCAGGTTCGTGGCGCGGTCGGAGCTGACCGCCTGATGGGCGCGGGTCAGTACCGGGACCAGACCCCGGAGGAGGTCCGGAAGAAGCTGGACGATGTGGAGCAGGAACTGTTCACCCTGCGCATGCGGGTCGGGCCGCATCGGAACACCAGCCGTATCGGCGAACTGCGGCGCCAGGTGGCCCGGATGAAGACGGTCCTGTTCGAGAAAGGACTCCGGGTATGACGGGCGAGCGCGGGCGGCGCAAGGAGCAGGTCGGGGTGGTCACAAGCGACCGGATGCAGAAGACGGTGGTGGTCCGGGTGGAGACGCGGCGGCGGCACCCCTTCTACCGGAAGACCATCAGGCATGTGAAGACGTACAAGGCGCACGATGAGCAGAATGCGAGCCATGTGGGGGACGTGGTGCTGATCGCGGAGACGCGGCCGCTGAGCAAGGAGAAGCGGTGGCGGGTGGTGCGCGTGCTGGAGCGCCGGAAGAGTGGCGCGGCCGTCGTGGCGGCCACGGGCGGAGAAGCGGAGCCGCACCCATGACCGTAGCGGGTAGGGTCGCCGGCAGGGTCGCGGGTAGGGTCGCAGGATGATTCAGCAGGAGACGCGGTTGAAGGTCGCTGACAACACCGGCGCGCGGGAGATTCTGGTGATCCGGGTGCTGGGGGGCAGCAAGCGACGCTATGCGACCGTGGGGGACATCGTCGTGGCCACCATCAAACAGGCGATTCCCAACAGCCCGGTCAAGAAGGGGGAGATCGTCAAAGCGGTGGTCGTGCGCACCCGCAAGGAGGTGCGCCGCTCGGATGGCTCCTACATCCGGTTTGACGACAACGCGGCGGTCCTGCTGACGCCTGATGGCCAGAACCCTCGTGGGACGCGGATCTTCGGGCCTGTGGCGCGTGAACTGCGGGAGAAGCAGTTTATGAAGATCATCTCGCTGGCCCCGGAGGTGCTCTGAGCGCGATGGTGCTGACCACCGGACGGCAGCCGATCCATGTGAAGAAGGGCGACACCGTGGAGGTCGTCGGCGGGAAGAACCGCGGGAAGCGCGGCAAGGTGCTGCACGTCTTCCCCAAGCGCGGCCGGATTGTCGTCGAGGGCGTGAACGTGGTCAAGCGCCACGCCAAGCCGACGCCGAAACTCCCCCAGGGCGGGATCGTGGAGAAGGAGGCCCTCATCCCGTCGAGCAAGGTGATGCTGGTCTGCAACAGGTGCGGGGAGGCGGCGCGCTTCGGTCACGACCATCTCCCCGACGGGACCAAGGTACGGGTCTGCCGCAACTGCGGCGAGCAAATCGGCTAAAGGAGGCACCGGACGTGATCCCGCGGTTGAAGGAGCGGTACCAGCAGGAGGTCGTTCCCAAGCTGCGCGATCACTTTCAGTACCGGAATGTCATGGAGGTGCCGCGGGTCGAGAAGATCGTGCTGAACATGCGGGTGGGCGAGGCGGTAGGGGATCCCCGGCAGCTCGACAAGGCGGTGGAAGAGCTGACGTTGATCACGGGGCAGCGGCCGCTGTTGACCCGGGCCCACCGGTCGATCGCCGCCTTCAAGCTGCGCGCGGGGGTGGCGATCGGGGCCAAGGTTACGCTCCGGGGCGCCCGGATGTACGAGTTCCTGGACAAGCTCTTCAGCGTCGCGTTGCCGCGGATCAAGGACTTCAAGGGGATCTCCGAGCGCGCCTTTGACGCGCGCGGCAACTTGAACATCGGCGTTCGGGAACAGTTGATCTTCCCGGAGATTGAGTATGATCGGGTGGACAAAATCCGAGGGATGGACATCACGATTGTGACGACCGCGCGCACCGACGAAGAGGCACGAGAGCTCTTGCGACTGATGGGGCTGCGGCTGCGCGAGGCCGTGCCGGCCGGGTAGCGAGGCGGGGAGGACGGGATGGCTAAGAAGGCGTTAGTGGAAAAGTGGAAGCGGGCGCCCAAGTTCAAGGTGAGAGCCTACACGCGGTGTCTCCGCTGCGGCCGGCCTCGGGCGGTCTTCCGCAGGTTCGGCCTCTGCCGCATCTGTCTGCGGCAGCTTGCCTATCGGGGGGAAATCCCCGGCGTCGTCAAGGCCAGCTGGTGACCGGATTGGGAGGACACTCATGAGTGGGGTTGTGACGGACACCATCGCGGACATGCTCACCCGCATTCGGAACGCGAATGCGGCCCGGCATGATCATGTCGAGGTCCCCGCGAGCCGGGTGAAGACGGAGATCGCCCGGATTCTGCGGGAAGAAGGGTTTGTCGCCGACGTCCAGCGTCTTGACCGCGGACCGCAGGGCCTGCTGCGTATCACGCTCCGCTACGGGCCCCGGCGGGAGCCCATCCTGACCGGCATCCGTCGGGTGAGCCGGCCGGGCCTCAGGATCTACAGCAGGCGGACCGAGATCCCGCGGGTGCGAGGCGGTCTTGGCGTGGCGATTCTGTCCACCTCACAAGGGCTGATGACCGACCGGCAGGCGCGCCGCCAGGGTGTCGGCGGGGAGATCCTGGCCTACATCTGGTAGGCGAGGCGGCGTGATGGGGAGGAGCAGACGATGTCGCGGATAGGGAAGGCGCCCGTCCCCATTCCGGCTGGCGTCGAGGTCCGGGTCGAGGGGCGACAGGTCTCGGTGCGGGGGCCGAAGGGGAGCCTCCAGCGCACCTTCCATCCGGACGTGCAGGTCAGCGTGCAGGACCGGGCCGCGCTGGTGGCCCGGGCGACAGACCAGCGGCAGCACCGGGCGCTCCACGGGCTCAGCCGGGCGCTCCTGGCCAACATGGTGCGAGGCGTGACGGACGGGTACCGGACGGAGCTGGAGATTCACGGGGTGGGCTACCGCGCAACCAAGCCGGGCGCCACCCTTGTCCTGTCTGTTGGTTACTCTCACCCGGTGGAGATCGCCGCGCCCGAGGGGATCACGTTTGAAGTGCCCGCGCCCACCCGCGTTGTCGTCAGCGGCATCGACCGCGAGCTGGTTGGACAGGTGGCGGCTCGCATCCGGGCGGTGAGGCGGCCGGACCCCTACAAGGGCAAGGGCAT
>JANONS010000259.1:0-2379 GCA_031420915.1 Armatimonadota bacterium | reverse complement strand
GGGCTGCCGAAGCAGGAGCAGGCAAGTCTATGGGAGTGGTACGCGCGGGCCGGCGAAGAAGCCGAGCCGTACCAGGAGGTGGCGAAGGCGCTGGAGCACGCCCTAGCCCTGTTCGACGAGGTAGGCAGCGAGCGCGACGCTAGCCGGGTGCAGGCCCGGCTCGCCTGGGTCGCATTCCTGTCCGGGCGGGAGGAGGAGGTGCTGCCGAGGGCGGAACGCGCGATTGCCCGGCTCGAAGCGTTGGGGGAAAGCCGCGACCTCGCCATCGCGCTCCATGTCCTGGGGTGGTACATGTTCCGGCGTGTGCGCTACGACGAGGCCCAGCGGAACCTCCGCCGGGCCATCGAGATGGCGGACCGCGTCGGGGACCAAGTCACCCGGGGGTACGCGATGGTCTCCCTCGCGTTCGTCTTCCAGCAGACGGGGCGAGGGAAGGAGTGCATCGCCTTGTTCGAGGATGCGCTCGAACTCGCCCGTCGGGCGGGCGACCTTTCGTTGCTCCTCCGTGCTCAACTCCACATCTGTGGCGCCCTCGAGGAGATCCTTGGCGAGTACCGCCGGGCGGAGGCGCTCGTCCGGGAAGGTCTGGAGCTGGCACGCCGGACCGGCAGCGTCGGGAACATCGGGTGGATGGAAGTAATGCTCTCCGACCAGCTCTTCGAGATGGGGAAGCTCGAGGAGTCCGAACGGGCAGCACGGAACGGGCTGGAGGCATCGCGCGCGGTCGGCGAGCCGCTGGTCGTCGGCTACGCGCTGGAACGCATCGCCCTCATCCATGCGCTGCGCGGGCAGTTGGAGGAAGCTGAGCAAAGCCTCGAGGAGCTCCGGCCGATCGTCCAGGAGAACCCGGAGCCCTGGATCCAGGGGTGGCCGCCGCTCGTCGCGGGCCTCGTGGCTCAGGGCAGGGGTCGGGAGGAAGAGGCGGCGACCATCCTGGCGGAGGGGGCCCGCCCCTTGGTCGGCCGGCTCTTCGTGTATGGAGGCAAGAGCCTCCTCCTTGAGTGCGTGCGCTCTTTGGTCCGGGTGGGTCGCGCCGCGGAAGCCCTTCCGTTTCGGGACCGCCTGCACACACTGGCGGCCTCGAGCACCCCCGCCCGCGCCTTCCTCGCCTGGGCCGACGGGCTCCTCGAGCCGGAGCCTGACAAGGCAGGGGGACTTCTCGCCGACGCAGTCCGCCAGCTGGAGGCTCTGGAGCATCGTGTCGAAGTCGGACGGTGCCTGATCGACGTGGCGCAGGCTGAGCGCCGGCTGAGGATCGACCCGACGCCGACCCTTGCCCGCGCCCGTGAGATCCTCGTATCTTCCGGCGCCACACTCTTCTTGCGCGAGGTGAACGCTGCAGCGGAGAGTACGTAAAGGGGGGCCATACGACCCCGACGACGAGGACACCCGGCGTCAGGATGCGCGGATCCGCACCGAACCGGGCTGGCGCTACCGGGAGCTGGCCGAAAGCCATTTCGCCCTGTGGACCGCGCCGCGCGCCGTGGCCGACCTGCTCCTCGAGGTGGTATAGGCACCGATCAGCGCGCGCATCGCGCAGTGCTGTTCTAAGATGCTTGAGGGACTCAATATCCGTTTGGATGACCTCAACGCGGCTCGATTGCGCTTTCAGTTCATCATGCAGAGGGTCCGGGAGGTTCGGACACCGGGCGTCCCGGTCGGCCCAGCGATCCCCTAAGGGGCGCCTCGACACGCCCAATCAATAAGGCGAAGTGATTGAACAAGTTACTTTCGGGCGGGGAAAACCGTGCAAGAAGATCAGGAATTCAAAGAACGGATCGCCGGGATCTTTCACCGGGCCGCGGCGACCTACGATCGCATCGGCCCTCGGAGGTTTTCCTACTGGGCCCGGCGGCTTGTCGACCTGGCTGACATCCCCGAAGGCGCAAGGGTGCTGGACGTGGCGACGGGAAGAGGCGCGGTGCTCTTCCTGGCGGCCGAGCGGGTTGGCCCCCAGGGGCATGTGATCGGGGTCGATTTGGCCGAGGCGATGGTGCAGCTAACCGCTGACGAGATCACGCAGCGCGGACTAGCCACCGTCGAGGTCCGGCAGATGGACGCGGAGCAATTACAGTTCCCCGATAACTCCTTCGATCATGTCTTGTGTGCCTTCGGACTCTTTCTCTTCCCCCGGCCCGATCGTGCGCTCGCCGAGTTTGCCCGCGTCATGCGGCCAGGCGGCGCGATGGCGGTGATTCCTGTCGAATGGTCGGCGAGTCCGGGACAAACGGAGTGGTTCAACGAGCTGCTGAGAGCCTACGTGGTGCACTCGGAGAGTCTGCAGCGGTATCAACGACTGATCCGCTCGCTTCCGGACTTCAGTACTGGCCCGGAGCTTGAGGAGGCACTGCATCGGGCGGGTTTCGTCGGCATCCGGAT
>JANONS010000258.1:0-1502 GCA_031420915.1 Armatimonadota bacterium | reverse complement strand
GTGACCACACCCGCGCCCACCAGCAGAGGCAACGCCGGGCTCGCTCTGTATGCCACCCCCGCGAGCAGCGTGCCCCCTGCCCCCACGAGCCCCGCGATCGTGTACAGAAGCCCAAATCCCCTCCCGGCGGCGTCGGGCGCGACCCTGGCTCCCACCACCGCGGCCGCCAGGGAGTCCGCGGCGCTGCGACTCTTGATCAGAAAGGCAAGCGGCAGCAGCACGATCGGCCCCAGGGCTACGATGAGATTGCCCGTTGCGATGAGGAGCAGCGTCAGCACGAGGACGGGACGGTGGCCCCAGCGGTCCGCGAGCCGTCCCACGATGAGTGTGAAGATGAGCCCCCCGGCGGAGATGATGGACCCCAGCGCACCGATCTGCGCCAGCCCCAGCCCGCGCACCTCGCGGAGGAAGGGCGGGATGAAGGGGGCAAGGGCCGCGGGCACGGCGGTCATCGCCCCGAGCATGATGAACAGCGGCCAGAGGCCCCCGACATTCCAGAGCCGCAGGGCCTGCCGCCAGGGCAGCTTCGCCCGCGCGGTGGCCCGCTCCGGCTCACTCTGAAACACCAGCGCCGTCGAGGCCGCGTAACAGAGGAAGGCCAGCACGAAGGTGGTGCGGATGGACCACCGCTCGGCGATCAGACCGCCGAGGGCGGGGGAGAGGACCAGGCCGAGTGAGGAGGACGCGGTCAGCACGGCAAATGTCGAAGCAATCCTGGCCGGTTCAGTCCGCTCTGCCACATACGCGTTGAATGCCGGGAGGCCGAAGAAGGTGAGGTCGTGGAGGAGGATGCCGGGAAGCAGCCATGCCCACGACGGCGCTGCCAGAAAGAGGAGTGGCGCCGGAAAGCCTATCACCCAGGAGAGGATCATGACGGTACGGCGGCTGTATCGGTCGGAGAGGACGCCGCCGATTATCGAACCGGCCATCATGGATAACTGGCGTACCGAAAACAACACGCCCAGTTGGACGGCGTTGGCTCCGAGTCCGCGTGCATAGATTGGAAAGAGTTCGTAGTAGAGTCCGAAGCCGAACAACCACAGGAACATCGTCAGGATGAGGACGCGGAGATTGCGGGGCGTCACGTTCGCACCCGGAGGCGCAGTCCCTGCCGCGCGATGCGGAAGGGGAGCACCTGGAATCCTTCTCGGGCTAAGGCCCGCTCGATTGTTCCCTTCCGCCCGCTGGGTACCACGCTGACGACGCAGCCGCCCCCGCCCGCGCCGCATACCTTGCTGGCGAGCGCTCCCGCTTTGCGCGCGATGGCGATCGCCCGATCTATTTCGCGCGTCGCCACGCCTTCGGCCAGCTCCCGCCGTTGCTCCCACTCTTCGCGGAGCAAACGGGCGAACGTCTTCAGATCCCCGCTGCGGAGCGCCGCGCGCATTTCGTAACTGATCCGCCGGATCTCCCGGAAGGCCCGCACTGTCTCCGGCACGCCGTCTAGGTACGCCCGGACCATGCTCCAGTTCGTCGGGCCTGAGGCGTGGGGTTCCCCGGTG
>JANONS010000257.1:0-3633 GCA_031420915.1 Armatimonadota bacterium | reverse complement strand
TACCTGAAGGCCCAACGGGCGCGCACGCTGGTGCGGCGCGATTTCGAGCGGGCGTTCGAGCGGGTGGACCTGGTCCTCCTGCCTACCTCGCCGACGGTGGCCTTTCCCCTGGGGGAACGGGTGAGCGATCCACTGCAGATGTACCTGGCGGACATCTTCACGATTCCCGTGAACCTGGCGGGGCTGCCGGCCATCTCGGTGCCGTGCGGGTTTGCCGGCGGGCTGCCTGTCGGATTGCAATTGATCGGGCGGCCCTTCGATGAGCCGGGGGTGCTGCGGGCCGCGCAGGCCTACGAAGAGGCGACGGACTGGACCCGCCGCGAGCCGCCGCTGGAGGCCGCGCCGCCTGGGGCCAAGACGGGAGGATAGCGCGAAGACCATGGCCACGGATGTCGCGATCACAGACGAGCCGGTCATCGGACTGGAGATTCACGTCCAGTTGCTGACGGCCTCGAAGATGTTCTGCGGCTGCGCCGTGGCGTTCGGTGCGCCGCCCAATACTCTGATCTGCCCGGTGTGTTTGGGGTTGCCCGGGGCGCTGCCGGTTACGAACCGGCGCGCCGTGGAACTGGGCCTCCGCACCGCGGTGGCCCTGGGCTGTGCCATTCAGCCGCAGAGCCAGTTCCACCGCAAGAACTACTACTATCCCGACCTGCCGAAGAACTATCAGATCTCCCAGTATCAGTACATGGACCATCCGCCGCTCGGGATCGACGGCTGGCTGGAGATCGCCCTGGACGGGACCCCGCGGGCGATCCGCATCCGCCGCGTCCACCTGGAGGAGGATACCGGGAAACTGCTGCACGTCGAGCGCGACGGCCGCGTCAGCCACACGCTCATCGACTACAATCGGTCGGGCGTGCCGCTCATGGAGGTTGTCACGCAGCCGGATCTCCGCGGCCCGGCGGAGGCGCGCGAGTTCCTTATCAACCTCCGCGCCCTGCTGCAGTATCTCGAGGTGTCCTCGGGGCGGATGGAGGAGGGGACGCTGCGGGTCGACGCCAACCTCTCCCTGCGCGGACCCGACGGCATGCCGGGGACGCGCACCGAGGTCAAGAATATGAACTCGCTGCGCGCGGTCGAGCGGGCGCTGCAATTTGAGGCGGCGCGGCAGGCGGCTCTGCTGCGCGGGGGATCCTCCGTGGTCCAGGAGACCCGGCACTGGGATGAGCGCCGTCAGGTGACGTTTCCGTCGCGCGTCAAAGAGGAGGCGCAGGATTACCGCTACTTCCCCGAGCCGGACCTGGTGCCGCTCGTGGTCGGCGAGGACCAGCTCGACCAGATCCGCCGGACGCTCCCCGAACTGCCGGCCCAGAAGACGGCCCGCTACGTCGCCGCGGGCCTCAGCCCCTATGATGCCAACGTCATCGTCCGGCAGCCCCAGATGGCGGCCTTCTTCGAACGGGCGCTGGCCGCGTATCCGCAGGCGAAGACGCTGGCGAACTGGCTGACCGGTGACGTCGCCGGCGTCCTCAACGCCGAGGGCAAGGAGATCGACACGTGCGCGCTGCGCCCGGAGAGCCTGGTGAGCCTCCTGCAGATGATCGATAATGGGCGGATCAGCGGCCGGATCGCCAAGGAACTGCTCCCCGATCTGATCCGGGAGGGGAGCGATCCCGCCGCCCTTGTGACATCGCGCGGGCTGGAGCAGATCAGCGATACCGCCGATCTCGAGCGGATCGTGGACGCCGTGGTGGAGGCACACTCAGGGCCCGCCGCGGAGTTCCGCCAGGGTAAGGAGAAGGCGCTCACCTTCCTGGTGGGCCAGGTGATGAAGGAGACGCGCGGACGGGCGAACCCCGAGGCGGTGAACCGGATCCTGCGGGAGCGGTTGCGTGGCTAGGGTCGCTGCGCGCACGTCCGGGCTGGAGATGGGCCGGCGGGCCGTCGTCAAGTTCTCGGGGCTGGCCCCGGACGGCGCCGCTCTGGCACGCATGGGGGCCCAGACGGTCGCGGTACGGTACGCGATTCCGGGGGAGGAGGCGCTGGTGGAGGTGGTGCGCACCACACCAGTCCCCCTGGCCAAGATCGTCGCCCTGCAGCGGAAGTCTCCGGACGCGGCCCGACCCCTGTGCCCCCACTTCGGACGGTGCGGCGGGTGCCAGTTGCAGCACATCGCGGTGGAAGGCCAGCGGCGCCACAAGACCGCGATGGTGGCGGCCGCGCTCAAGGAGGCCGGCGTGCGCGCGGAGCAGGTCCGTCCCTGCCTGGGCGGCGAGCCCTGGGGATACCGCAGCATGCTCCGCGCGACGTTCGACCGCCGGGGGGAGACCACGATCGCGGGGTTCTACGGGTGGGGCGAGCACCGCCTCTACAACATCGACACCTGTCCCATCCAGCACGCGACCAACGTGCGGATCCTGGATGTGGTACGGGATGCCGTCCGTGCGCTGGCGCTCCCGCCCTATGACGCCCGCAGCGGCCGCGGCCTGGTGCGCGGCGTGATGGGCATGACGGGACATGCGACGGGGCAGGCGCTCGCCGTGCTCTCCACGGCCGCCCCGCTCCCCGACCGCATGGCGTTCGTGCGGTCCGTGCTCGACCGGATCCCCGGGCTCGTCGGCCTGCTGCTGACCACCCAGCCGGGGCGCAGCACGGCCTTCTTCGGTCGGGGCGTGACCCTGCTTTGGGGGCGGGAGTATCTGGAGGATGAGGTGCTCGGGCTCCGGGTCCGCCTCCATCCCCGCGACGAGATGCTGCCCAATCCCCGGGCGCTCCCGATCTTGCTGGACGCGATCGCGGCGGCGGCGGATCTCGGCGGCGATGAGCAGGTGATGGACGCGTTTGCGGAGATGGGGCTCCTGCCCCTGGCGCTGGCGGGCCGGGTGCGGCGGACCGTCGGCGTGGTGCCCGACCGGCAGGCGATGACCGAGGCCTGGGCGACCGCGGCCCGGAACGGCATCGCCAATGCGGTATTCTATACCCGGGATCCGGCGAAGGTGCTGACCAAACTCCACGAGCGCGGGGAGCGGACCGATGTGCTGGTCGCAGGTCCGCCGGGGGAGGGCCTGCCTGAGACGCTGGCGGAGGCCCTCACGGTGGCGGGCCCTCGCCGGATCGTGTACGTCGGCCGATCGCTGTCGGTGACCGCGCGCGATCTGGGACGTCTGCGGCGCGCGGGGTTTGGGGTGGCGCACGTGCAGCCGGTGGATCTCTCCCCGCAGACCAGCCACGTCCATAGCGTCGTCGCGTTGCGCCGCGCGTGACCGCGGTGCGGGGCGGCGGGAGATAGACGTCGCATCACCATGGTGACGATCATCCTCGAGTCGCATGCGACCTCGGTGGACAATGAGGCGGGTGTGGCGTCGGGGCACCGGGATGTGCCGTTGTCCGATCGCGGGATACGCCAGGCCGCGGAGATGGGTGAGCGGTCGCCTTTACAGGTAGAGGCATTCCCATCATGAGAGACCGGCGCCTGCGGGAATGCGACTATGGCGAGTTCACTGGCCGTGCCCGCAAAGAGATTGGCATCGAGAGGACGCGCCGCCTCACGGAGCCGTTCCCCGGCGGCGAGAGCGTCGCGCAGGCCGTGCGCCGCATCGGGGGTTTCCTGCGCGACCTGCACGCTCAGTATGACAGCAAGACCGTTCTGATCATTGGCCACAGCGCTACGCACCATGGGTTGGAGCACTG
>JANONS010000256.1:0-4710 GCA_031420915.1 Armatimonadota bacterium | reverse complement strand
GTGCGATCGGCCTGCTGGCGGCCTTGTGGGTGGTCCCCGGCGCCAGACCGTTCGATCTGGGCATCACCATCCGTGAGCCAATTGTGCTGCAGGTGCGGCAGATCGTGCCGGCAGTGCTGCGCGCATGGCGGGGCGACTCGCCTGCGTCGGCGCCATCACCCGAGCAACGCGGTGTGGCGCCCGAACGCTTCGCCTTCCGGGGGCCTGAACACGTGGCGGCGGCCCGCACGGATGCACCCCGCACCCCTGCCCCTCAATCCCTGGCCCTCCGCGCGGCGTCCGCTGCGCAGGTCGCCGGCCCGCGCCTGCGCATAGATCGGGTACGCCGTCAAGCCGCGGCGGTGACCCTTGATTCGGCCGATTCGCCCGAGACCTCCATCGCGATGGACGCGCCGGAGACTGCCACCGCTCTCCCCACGGATGAGTCTGCCCAGCCTGCTGAGGAGCCTGAGCCGAAGGACACGCCTGCAAGCACGGCGGCGACCAGCAACCCTCCGGCCAATACGTCCGCGAACAGTTCCAGCGCCCGCGAGCCGGGCGACCACCACCGCGGCAGGCCATCGAACAGCGGCCAGGGGAGCAAGGGTGGGAAGGATGCCGGTAAGGATAGGAAGGGCAAGAAGTAGTCGCCTCGCCAGTGCTTACGGCGTGTGGGGCATCCCCCACGGGCGGGGCTCTTCCGCCAGCAACTCCAGCGCGTGAGGCAGCACAGGCAGCAACACCTCCAGCCACTCCCTGACCCCTTTGGGACTGCCCGGCAGGTTGACGATGAGGGTCCGCCCGCGGATCCCCGCAACGCCCCGGGAAAGCATCGACAGTGACGTTGCTGCACGCGTCCGCTGCCGGGCGGCCTCGGGAAGGCCGGGCACGAGACGATCCACGACCGACAGGGTGGCCTCTGGCGTCTGGTCGCCGGGCGCGACCCCACTTCCCCCGGTCGTGAGCACCAGATCCACCCGCAGGTCATCCGCGTGCGCCCTCAGGCGCGCCGCGATGGCCTCTCGATCGTCAGGCAGGATATCGCGGGCCGCCACCAGAGCTTCTTGGGCAGTCACCATTTCTACGATCAGATCCCCGCTGGTATCGGGCTGCATCCGCCGGGCGACGCTGTCGCTCACCGTGATGACGGTCACACGCCGTCCCGCCAGGGTCCCCACGCGCTAGACCGGCTCCCCCGGCCGGCGGAACTCGCCGCTCCGACCGCCGCGTTTCCGGACCAGCCGCACGCGGCCGATGGTCATCGCCCGGTCCACCGCCTTGCACATGTCGTAGATCGTCAGCGCGGCCACCGCCACCGCGGTCAGGGCTTCCATCTCTACGCCCGTGCGGGCCACCGTCCGCGCGACCGCCTCGATCGTGACGCGGTCCGGCGTCTTCGGCCGGCACGTCACCTGGATATCCGCAAGCGGGAGCGCGTGAGCCAGAGGGATCAGATCATGGGTGCGCTTGGCCGCCATCACGCCCGCCACCTGTGCCAGGGTCAGGACGTCCCCCTTCGCCACCTGATTCGCCCGGATGAGGCGCAGGGTCGCCGGTCGCATCACCACCTCACCGCGGGCGACCGCCTCCCGCGCGGTCTCCGCCTTCCCGCCCACGTCCACCATCCGCGCCCGGCCCGAGGCGTCCACATGGGTCAGCCGCCTCTTACCCGCCAAGGAGGTCCACCTCCACCCTCTCCCCCTCGGCGACCTTCGCCCCTGGTTCGATCACGACGATGCCGTCGGCGCGCACCATCGACGTCAGCAGTCCCGATTTCGTGGGCAGGGGGCGCGCCCACAGGTCGCCGTCACGCGCCTCGAGCGTCACGCGGACGTGATCCTCTCGCTCGCCTGCGCCCGGCATGTTCTCTGCCGCCCGTGCCCGCACGAGGGAAGTGAACCGGCGGGCTGCGCCCAATCCGAGGAGTGCCGCGAGCACCGGCCGGACGAAGACGTCGACGATGACCATCGCGGAGACGGGATTGCCGGGCAGGCCGATGACTGGGCGGTCACCCGCCGCCGCGAGCACCGTGGGCTTGCCGGGCCGGATGGCGATGCCGTGGACGATGATGCCCGGGGGGCCCAGCGCCTGGATGGCATCCACGACGACGTCTCGCTCTCCTACGGAACTGCCTCCAGAGATCAGCACCATGTCGTGGGTGCGCACGGCCTCCCGCAGCGCCCGGAGGACGATGTCGTAATCGTCAGGCAGGATCGGCATCGGTGCGGGGATGCCACCGAGGCGCTGGACCAGCGCGCTCACCGTATAGGTGTTCATGTCGCGCACCTGCCCGGGCGCCGGAGAGGTCCCGGGCGGCACGATCTCGTCGCCGCTGCTGAGGATGGCCACGCGCGGTCGCACCCGAACATCAACACGCTCATAGCCCAGCCCGCTCAGAATGCCCAGGTCCTGCGCCTGGAGGCGCCGCCCCTCCCGCAAGATGACCTGGCCCGCCCGCACATCCTCTCCCCGTGCGATGATGTTCTCCCCCGGGCGCGCGGGGCGGCGCACCACGACCATCGCCCCTTCCACCACGCAGTGCTCCTGCATCGCCACGGTGTCGCATCCAGCGGGGAGCATTCCGCCAGTGGGCACGCGCGCAGTCTCTCCCGGGCGGAGCGCGAGCCCCGCCGCCTTCCCCATCTGCACTTCGCCCGTAAGGCGCAGGCGGACAGGCGAGGTCGCATCAGCCCGCGCCACATCGGCGGCGCGTACCGCATACCCGTCCACGGTGGAGCGGTCGAACGGGGGAAGGTCCTCAGGTGCGCTGAGGTCACCGGCCAGAATGCGATCCAGCGCCTCACCGAGAGAAACGGCCTCTGTCCCGAGAGAGGTGAGGTGAAGGTGCGCCTGGTAGCGGGCGAGGGCAATCTCGGGCGACAGCAAGGCGGTGAATACCCGCATGGATGCCTAGATGATCCCCAGTTCCCGACCGGCGCGCGCAAAAGCGTCCAGCGCGCGCTCCAGGTGCTCCCGCGCATGCCCAGCCGTGACGATCGTGCGCACGCGCGCCTTTCCCCGCGGCACGGTGGGAAACGCGATCCCCAGCGCAAAGACCCCGTGCTCGAAGAGGCGGTCAGACAGGTGCATGGCCCGCGCCTCATCGCCCACGATCACCGGCGTGATCGGGGTCTCGCTCCCCCCGGTATCGAAGCCGAGCCGGCGCAGTCCTTCCTTAAAGAAGCGGGTGTTCTCCCACAGGCGGGCGATGATCCCCTCCTCTTCCTGCACCAGGCGCACCGCCGCGAGCGCCGAGGCCGCCACCGACGGGGGGTAGGAGGTGGAGAAGAGCAGCGGGCGGGCGCGGTGGATGAGATAGTCGGCGAGCACCTGGCTTCCAGCGACATATCCGCCGAGACCGCCGAAGGCCTTCGAGAGTGTTCCCACCTGGATGTGCACGCGCCCGTGGAGGTTGAAGTGATCCACCGTCCCCCGACCTTGCCTCCCCAGGACGCCGCTGGCGTGCGCGTCGTCCACCATCATGATCGCGCCGAACTCTTCCGCCGCCGCGACCAGGTCGGGCAGCGGGGTGATGTCACCATCCATGCTGAAGACCCCATCGGTGATCAGCAGCACGCGCGGAGCCCCCTGCGACTCCCGCAGCAACCGGCGGGCGGCCTCCACGTCCCGGTGGGGGTAGATCTTCTTGGCCGCGCCGGAGAGCCGCGCCCCGTCGATGATGCTGGCGTGGTTTAGCTCGTCGCTGACGATCACATCCTCTTTGCCGAGCACCGCCGCCACGGTCCCCGCGTTCGCGGTGAACCCGGACTGAAAGAGCAGGGTACTCTCGGTGCGTTTGAAGCGGGCGAGCGCTTCCTCCAGCTCCCGGTGGATGGCCATGTTCCCGGCGATCGTCCGCACCGCTCCGGGACCAACACCGAGATCCGCGATCGCCCGCTGCGCCGCCTCCTTCAGGCGAGGGTGGTTGGCCAGGTTCAGGTAGTTGTTGGAGCACAGGTTGATGACCGCTCGGCCGTCGTAGGTGGCCACAGGCTCCTGCGGGCCGGAGAGCAGCCGGGGCCAGCGGAAGAGACCCCTCGCTCGGAGGTCCTGCAGTTCTTCCTCAAGGTAGGCGAGCGGGTTCGACGTGCGGATGACCATCGCGCTTTCACCTCAGCGGGGGTCGCGATCTCCTCACCATGATGCGCTCCGGCCTCAGGGCACGCAAGGTAATCGCGCCGAGCGGTAGAGTATAGGACTCTGTGTTCGTACTCGGTCCGGACCGAGTTACGGCGGTAGCCCCCCTGGCGCGACGGTGGAGGCGGGCGCTCGGTAGAGTGCAAGTAGGACGCACAGGCCTCCCTCACAACCGGCACGTTGCGCGGACCAAAGTATTGTTCTGCCTCGTAACCATTGTGCGCGCGGCACCGGAGTTGGATGTTGTCTGCTGTGGGCTCGCCACCCGCGGCATAGGGCGCGACGTGATGGAACTCCAGAAAGCCCTGCTCGGTGCAGCGGCGGCCTGTGTCACTGACGAAGGCGCAGCGCCCGCCGTCGCGGAGCCAGACCGCGCGCCTGACCTCGGCCGGGATATGACGCGACCCGGGGGCAGTGCCGCGGCTCCCGCGCGGGCGGTCCATGGCGGCGAACTTCTTCTTGGTGAGGTCCTGGAGGAGCGCTGTGAGCGCCCGATCGAAGATTGCCGCCGGATCCCCGTCCGGAATCTGGTGGCGCAAGAGGGCCTGCGCGCGCCGCAGCTTCGCGTACGTGTCGGCGCTCGCCGTGAACTGG
>JANONS010000255.1:0-1678 GCA_031420915.1 Armatimonadota bacterium | reverse complement strand
GCTGGGAGTTGAAAGCTCACATGCCTCGGCCGCGCACCGAGGTGGCGGTGGCCGCCTGGCGCGGGAGGATCTACGTCATTGGCGGGTTCGACGGGTTCGCGCGCACCACGAGCACCGTCCAGGTGTACGATCCGACCACGGACACCTGGACGCTGGGGCCGTCGCTGCCCCGGCCTGTGCACCACGCGATGGCCGCGGCCATTGGCGACCGGCTCTATCTCGTGGGAGGATTCTCCGGCGTGCGCTTTGCCGCCAGCGACCGGGTCTTCGCCTTCGATGGGTCGACGTGGCGGGAGGTGACCCCGCTGCCCGAGCCCCTGGGAGCGAGCGGGATTGCGGTCCTGGACGGCCGCGTCCACGTGGTCTCGGGGCAGGGGAGGGCTGGAAACGTCAGATCCCATTATGTCTATGACCCGGGGCGCAACGTCTGGGGGCGCCTAGCGGACCTCGAGGTGGCCAGGGATCACCTCGCTTTGGCGGCGCTCAACGGGAAACTCTACGCGATCGGCGGTCGCCGGGGCGGGAAGATCTCCCGGAACCTCGCCGTTGTCGAGGTCTATGATCCGCGCATCGATGCCTGGAGCAGAGCGGCAAGTCTCGTGAAGGCGCGTTCCGGCCACACCGCCGCGGTTCTAGGAGGGCGGATCTACGTCTTTGGCGGCGAGGAGCCTCGCGCGACCATCAGGCCCGTCGAGGTCTTCGATGGACGATCGTGGTCTGTGGCGACGAGCCTCCCGACGCCCCGGCATGGCCTCGGCAGCGCCGTCCATGTGGACGCGATCTTCGTGCTGTCGGGTGGAAAGCGTCCTGCGTTGTCCGTGTCGGGCACAAATGAGGCGCTGACGATCGTCGGTCAACCGCGGTAGTCGTATCCAAACGGAGGTGCCATGATGCGCTTTCTCACGTATGCGGGTGGGGATGAACCCCGCCTCGGTCTGCTGGACGGCGCCGACGTGCTCGATGTGGAGGCGGTCCACCGACGCCTCCTGCGGGAAGAGGGGAAGTCGGTCCGCGACGCCGTCCCGGCCGACCTGATCGGTTTCATGGAGCGGGGGTCCATCGCTCTCGCGCGGCGACTGGTCGCGTTCGCGCGGTCACTGCCGGCAGCCCGCCGCCGTGCGATGGTGCGCCCGCTCGCCAGGGTGCGGCTGCTCGCGCCCATCCCCCGGCCCCGCAAGAACATCTTCTGCACGGGACATAACTATGCAGCCCACGTCCGTGAGAGCAGAAGCCCCCTTCCCGAGAGGCCGGTGTGGTTCACGAAACCGCCCACGGCGGTCATCGGCCCACTGGCACCGGTGATCCACCATGCGGCGACGCAGGCGTTGGACTACGAGGTGGAGCTCGCCGTGGTCATCGGCCGGCGGGGTCGAGACATCCCACGGGAGCGAGCGCTGGACTTTGTCTTCGGCTATACGGTGATGAACGACGTGACGGCGCGGGATGTTCAGCGTCAGCGCGGCCAGTGGTTCAAAGGGAAGGCGATGGATACGTTTGCCCCGCTGGGTCCCTGGATCGTCCACCGGTCGGTGATTTCCGATCCCCAGCGCCTGACCGTGCGCTCGCGCGTCAACGGGGAGGTGCGCCAGCAGGCCTCCACCGCTGACATGATCTTCTCCGTGGCGGTGTTGATCTCGGATCTCTCGCGGGGGATGACGCTCGAACCCGGGGATCTCAT
>JANONS010000254.1:0-2056 GCA_031420915.1 Armatimonadota bacterium | reverse complement strand
TCGATGCGCAGTTCGGTGAAGGCCTGCCGGTGTCCCTGGCGACGCCGGTAGTGAGCCTTGGCCTTGTACTTCATCACCCGGATCTTGCGCGCGCGACCCTGGCGGAGCACGCGTGCCCGTACCAGCGCCCCTGCGACGACGGGAGCGCCTACCTGGGTCGTGTCGCCCGTTCTGACCAGCAGCACCCGGTCGAGGGTCACCTCGTCCCCCGGTGCGGCCTTCAGCCGTTCAACGCGAACGGTGCTCCCCTCTTGCACCCTGACCTGCTTCCCACCGGTCTCAATCACTGCGTACACAGCAAGCCTCCAATGCGGCGCCCTTCCGGCACCCAAGGGGCAAGTCTACCAACCGCCTGGTGCTCCGTCAAATTCTCGGGGCAAAGGGTAGTGGGTCAACTCACCTGACGCACCACACTCGGTCCGGACCGAGTTGTCGCAGAGATGCTCGCGCCTCCCTCACTACCGCGGGGTTGCGCGGACCAAAGTATTGTTCTGCCTCGTAGCCATTGTGCGCGCGGCTGCAGTTTCTCGTACAGTTCGGCGCTCGCCGTGAACTGCACTTTGTAGCGCTGGGGCGCCAGCGGGGCGACGACCGCGGGGCGCGCTCGGGGCGGCATCAGGGCCAGGGGCGTGGTCGGGGTGTGGCTCGCGGTCGGGAGCCGGCGGACGGAGGCGGGGACAGGCGGCTGGGGGCGCAGCCGCGCGACGAGCTCCTCGACCGCTCGCTTGCTCACTGGTGTACCCTTCAGGCAGAAGAAACCGGACTAAGGGACTTGAGGGGTGAATCCTGAGGGATATGCCTCCGGTGCCTCTCCGGGGAGAGCCCCGTTTGCTCGCCGCCCGACGGCCCACAAGAGACCAGCTCCCCTGGAGAGGCCGGGAGGTCCGGACTGGCTACAGGCTGAGGCGCCAGGGCCCTCGAGGGGCAAGAGCGCCGCTCAGTGAGCGACCGGCAGGACCACCCCGGCACCGGAGAGTCTACCGCAAGGAGGGGTCCATGCGTCACTTCGTCGGAATCGATTGGGCCAGTCAGGAGCACACGGTCTGCGTCATCGACGAGCAGGCTTGGGTGATCTGGCGCGCCATCATTCCCCACACCGCCCAGGGCATGACCGCTCTCCGGGCTAAGCTGACCAAGCTCGCTGAGCCCGGCACACTGCCGATCGCAGTCGAGCGTCCCTCCGGGCTCCTAGTCGACACGCTGGTCGATGCCGGCTTCCCGGTCATCCCCATCCACCCTAACGTGCTGAAGGCATCCCGACCGCGATACTCCGCCGCTCAGGGCAAGAGCGATCCCGGGGACGCGTTCATCCTGGCCGACCTGCTGCGCACGGACGGTCACCGCTTCCGCCCGCTCCTGCCGCTGTCGGACGAGACGCGGGCACTGCGCGCCCTCGTCCGCACGCGCGATGACCTCGTGGCCCAGCGGATTGCGCTGGCCAATCAGCTGCGCGCGCTCCTGGAGCGCTTCTGGCCTGGTGCCGCGGTCATCTTCGCCGACATCGACTCGCCCATCGCGCTCGCCTTCCTGCAGCGCTACCCGACACCTCAGAGTGCCCAGTACCTCGGCGAGAGGCGTCTCCAGGCGTTCCTCGCTCACCACGCCTACTGTGGCCGGCGCTCCGCCAAAGAGCTGCTGGAGCGCCTCCACAGCGCGCCGGTGGGCCTCGTGGGTGAGGCCGAGATGGAGGCCAATGGCGAGCTCGTTCGTGCGCTGGTGAGTGTGCTCGAGCCCCTCGTCGCGCAAATCCAGCGGCTGACTGCTGCGATCGAGCACGCCGTCGCCGCACACGTGGATGGACCGGTCTTCACGTCCTTCCCCCGCGCCGGCCAGCTCAATGCGGCGCAGATCTTCGCCGAGATCGGCGATGACCGCCGGCGCTTCACCTCTGCAGAGCGCCTGGCTGCGGAAGCGGGCGTCGTCCCGGTGACCTACGAGTCTGGCAAGCACCGAGGCGTCGCCTTTCGTTGGGCGTGCAACAAGCGCCTCAGAAAAGCCGTCACCATCTTCGCGGATAACTCCCGCCACGCATCGCCCTGGGCCGCCGCCGTCTATG
>JANONS010000253.1:0-1537 GCA_031420915.1 Armatimonadota bacterium | reverse complement strand
CCCACCGAAGTGCTGAAGGCGGTCCCCTGCCGCATCTATGCTAACTCTTTTGCCCGAGGGCCCAATCCTGCAGGCTCGACACCAGGAGGCAGAAGGCTATACCGCTGCCCCCGCTTCTTAGACAGAGCCTGCCGGTACTTGCGAATCACCAGGTGCCCCAAATTATTGCTCTCCTTGGGCGGGGCGCATTA
Organism: Armatimonadota bacterium; assembly: GCA_031420915.1. GTDB lineage: Bacteria > Sysuimicrobiota > Sysuimicrobiia > Sysuimicrobiales > Humicultoraceae > JANONS01. The sequence continues at coordinate 1,346 of JANONS010000253.1, read as the reverse complement.
CTCGAGTGACACCAGGTAGATCTGCCGATCGTTGGGGTGCAGTGAGGATCGGATTGCCCGGATGGCGAACGAACAATTCTTCGTGCTGGCCGGTCTCCCGGACCATGACGATCATGAGACGACCTCCTTCACCCGTCGCTGCAGGACCTCGTGGTAGACGCGCAGGTACTCGTCCACCATGCGGTCGCGGCTGAAGTGCTGCTCGACATGCCGCCGCACCCGCCTTCGGTCCAGGGCCGGGATCTCGTCCAGCGCGCGCACCGCCTCATCCACGGTGTCCACGATGAAGCCGGTCTCCCCGTGGCGGACGATCTCCGGCACCGCGCCGCGGCCGCGCGCGATGACCGGCGTGCCGGTGGCCATGGCCTCCACCATGCTGAGCCCAAACGGCTCCTCGAAGTTGCTGAGGTGCAGCAGGGCGAACGCGCCGCCCAGCAGGGCATCGCGCGCCCCGGCGCCCACCGAGCCCACGTAGCGCACCCGGTCACCGTCCAGGTGCGGCACGACCTGGCGCTCGAAGTAGTCGCGATCATGGATGATGCCGGCAATGATCAACCGGCGACCCGCCCGCCTGGCCACCTCGATCGCCTCGGCCGTCCCCTTGTCCGGATGAATTCGACCGAAGAAGAGCAGATAGTCGCCCGGAGTCTCCCACAGCGTGAACTCAGAGAGCAAGATGCCGTGATGGATCGTGGCGACATAGTCGAGCCGCGGATGGCGATCCGCCTCGCTGATGGCGACGTAGTGCGTCCGCCCGTCGTAGCGCTCGTAGACGGGGAGGATCCGGTCGGACGAGAAGCCGTGGATCGTGGTGAGCACCGGCGTCTGGACCAAGCCGCTGTAGGTGAGCGGCAGGAAATCCATGTGGTTGTGGATGAGGTCGAACGCCGCGGCGCGCTCAAACGCCGCCGCGGCGTGCAGGCACTCCCACACCTTTGCATCGAGGGTGGGATCTTCGGAGTAGGGCCGCGGACAGACTGACACGAGCCGCGCCCGGGTGATGGAATCGGCTGTGGCAAAGAGCGTGACATCGACCCCACGCTCGACCAGCCCTTCGGTGAGCAACCAGACCACGCGCTCCCACGGCCCATAGTGCCGGGGCGGCACACGCCAGGAGATCGGAGCCAGCATCGCGACGCGCACGGACGTCTCCGTTCGAATCAGGGATGACCCACAGCTGGCTGCAAGCGGACCGGCGCCGCCAGGACCTCCGGGACGGTGGCGTCCGCCAGCCGCAGCACATGCTCGGCCAGCCGCATCTCCAGCAGGGCCAGCAGGAAGGCCAGGGTGGACTCAGCGCCCTGGTTCTCGTTGGCGCAAACGGGGTGCAGCCCGTCGCGGCAGCC
>JANONS010000252.1:0-4967 GCA_031420915.1 Armatimonadota bacterium | reverse complement strand
GGCGTATGGATCTGGGATTGAGGGAACGTGTGGCGCTGGTGACCGGCGCCAGCCGTGGGCTGGGGAAGGCGGTTGCCGCCGCGCTGGCCGTGGAAGGGGCGCGGGTGGCAATCTGCGCCCGGAATGCCGAGACACTGGCCGCGGTCGTGCGGGAGGTCGAAGCCGCTGGCGGAACCGCGCTGGGGGTCGTGGGGGACGTTTCGCGCGCCGACGATGTGCAGCGCGTCGTGGACGCCACCCTCCGGCACTTCGGCGCGATCGATATTCTAGTCGCCAACGCGGGAGGCCCCCGCCCGGGAACGTTTCTGGAGACAGACGAGCCTGGATGGCAGGAGGCGGTGGCCCTCAACCTGATGAGTACCGTGCGCCTGAGCCGGGCGGTCATCCCTGGTATGCGCCAGCGCCGCTGGGGACGCATTATCGCCATCACCTCGTATGTCATGAAGCAGCCTCTCGACGGCCTGGTGCTCTCGAACTCGGTGCGCGGCGCGGTGGCCGGGTTGATGAAGACGCTGGCGAACGAACTGGGCCCGGATAACATTCTTGTGAACACGGTCTGCCCGGGGCCGATCGCCACCGATCGGTTGAACGACCTCACCCGGACGTTTGCGGCGCGGGAGCAGATCTCCGAAGCGGAGGCGCAGCGGCGGCTGTGGACCGGCGATCTGCCGCTTGGGCGGCTGGGCCGCCCGGAGGAGTTCGCCTCAGTCGTGGCCTTCCTCGCCTCAGAGCGGGCGAGTTTCCTCACGGGCACGGTCATTCAGGTTGATGGCGGGAAGATCAAGGCGATTCTATAGAAGGTGGACGTCCCGCGGCACCACGCGCGGGGCCTCGCTGCTCTTCGCGGCGATCCTCGCGCTCACGCCCCCCGCCCTTCTCGCCGGGGGCCTCGTCAAGCCCGCGGCGGCGCACACACCGATCACCTTCCGCACAAGCGACGGCGTGCTCATCCGCGGCTACCAGTTCGGCAACGGGCGGACGGTGGTCATCCTCTCACACATGTACGGGACCACGCAGCGCATCTGGTTCCCGCTGGCAGAGGAACTGGCGCGCAGGGGGTACACGGCGATCACCTACGATTATCGGGGGATCGGTGGGTCCGGAGGGAAGTTCGTCATCGCCCAGACCTACCGTGATGCGCTGGCCGCGGTGGCCTATGCGACGCGCGGCGGCCGGCGGCCGATCATTCTGATCGGCGCCAGCATGGGAGGGACCGTCTCATTGAAGGCGGCGGCGCTGCGGCGTGTGGAGGGTGTGGTAGTCATCGCCAGCGGCACGCAATTCCGAGGGCTGGACGTCCGCCCCCACCTGGCCACGCTGCATACTCCAAAACTCTTCGTGGCGGGCAGCGGGGATCATCCCTTTGCCGAGAGTGTGCGCCGCATGCATGCGCGTACGCCCCAGCCGAAGGTCCTACGCCTCTACCCCAGCAACGCGCACGGGACCTACCTCTTCGCCACGCGCTACGGGACGGCGGTCCAGGCGGAGATTCTCGCCTTCGTGCGAACGTACGGGATGCGGTAGTCAGCCGCTCGCCCCGTCAACGACGATGAGGTGGATCTCCCGGGGTCCGTGCACACCCACCACGTGCTGCAGCGCGATGTCGGCGGTCCCGCTCGGGCCGGAGATGAGGACGATGCCGCTCTCCACGGGTTCCCGGGCCAGCGCGGCAAAGAGATCGTCCAGGGTCGCCACGACATCCTCTTCCCGGACCAGGGCGATGTGGACCGGTGGAAGCAGCGAGACCGCGCGCGGCTGGATCGGGGTGGCCCGTTCCACCAGGGTGGCGGTCTCGGCCACCGCGTACGCCGCGACGGTGATCCCGGCGTCGGCGCCCGCGAGGTCCGTGCGCACCTCGTCCGATGTGGTGGGGAGAGGGATAATCGCGGCGCCCATCTCCCGCAGCGCTTCAGGAATTCCGAGCGCCGCCAGCAGCGGATGCGCGGACGGGGCGATCCGGCGGAGGTTCCTCTCTCTCAGGATCTCGGTGACGGTCCGCGCGGCCTGAGCAGCGTCCACGTGGTGCGACACGGCGTGCGGGCGGCGCCAGCGATCCGCAAGATCCCGCAAGAGCGCCACACGGTCATGCGTCGGGGGGCTCTGGACGTGGGGCGGAGATTCCGGCGGTCGTCCGCCGGTCGCGGCGCGAACACGGGCGAGGAAGACCTCACGCTCCATGGTCCGTATCTCGGAACGCCTCGGGGGGCGGCGCCGGGAAGGTACGGTATCGGGTCCAGGCGGCAAAGGGAAACGGCAGACGGGGGACGGTCGCTCCCCGCACAAACAGGCGGAGGGCGGCGCGGAGCGCGCGCCCGCCCCAGGCCCAACGGCGCTCGGATGTGGCGGCGAGGGCGTAGATCCGCATCCCCACGCGCTCCATCCACGCGGCCGCTCGGCTGCCTTCCACCGCCCGCCGGCGCATCACGAGCAGGAGCCGGGGGATGTCGATCTTGACCGGGCACACCTCCGCGCAGGCCCCGCAGAGTGTGCTGGCAAACGGGAGCTCGCCGGCGCCGGATGCGCCCCCGAGGAGCGGCGTGAGGACGGCGCCGATCGGGCCGGAGTAGATGGATCCGTAGGCGTGCCCGCCGGCCCGCTCATATACCGGGCAGACATTGAGGCAGGCTCCGCAACGGATGCACTGCAGCGCTTCGCGCACCTCGGGATCGCCGAGGATGCGGCTGCGCCCGTTGTCCAGGATCACCAGGTGGAACTCGTCTGGGCCGTCCGCCTCGCCGGAGCGGCGGGGCCCGGTGATGAGGGAGACGTATTCGGCCATCCGACTCCCGGTGGCGCTGAGCGGCAGCACGCGCAGCATGATCGCGAGGTCCGCCAGGCGCGGCACCACCTTCTCCATGCCCATCACGGCCACGTGGACGCGCGGCAGGGTGGTGACCATGCGCGCGTTGCCTTCGTTTTCGAACAGGACGATCGTCCCGCTCTCGGCCACCGCGAAGTTGACGCCGCTGATGCCCATCTCCGCCCGCAGGAATGTCTCCCGGAGATGGAGGCGCGCCGCCTGGGTCAACGCCTCGGGATCCGTCGTTCGCGGAGTGGCGAGCCGGTCCGCGAAGAGCGTAGCCACCTGCTCCGGGCTCTTGTGGATCGCCGGCGCCACAAAGTGCACGGGTTCTTCATCTGCCAGCTGCATGATGAACTCGCCGAGATCGGTCTCGGTGACCTCGATCCCTTCCTCCTCCAGCGCGGGGTTCAATGCGATCTCGCTGGTGGTGGAGGACTTGCTCTTGACGATGCGCCGGACGCCGTGGCGGCCAGCCAGGTCGAGGATGATCCTCCGCGCCTCCTCCGCATCGGCCGCCCAGTGGACCTGCCCGCCCGCGCCGCGGACGCTGCGATCCAGCACCTCCAGGTAGTGGTCGAGATGCGCGAGCGTGTGCGCCTTGATGGCGCGGGCCTGCTCCCGCCAGGTCTCCCACTCGGGAAGGGTCGCGAGCACGCGGGTGCGGTTCTGGCGGAAGGTGTGAACGGCGCGTTGCAGATTGGCCTGGAAGGCTGGATCGGCCAGCGCACGGCGCGCGCCATCCAGGAAATCGATTTGCCCTGCCTCGTGATGCGCGCGCTCAGGTCCCACGTTCCTCTACCCTTCTCCGGCGAGGATCTCCGCCAGATGCATTGCCCGCACGGGGACATGCTGCCGCTCTAGCCCTCCCTGCACATGCATCAGGCAGGAGATGTCCGTGCCCGTGACGACCTCTGCGCCGGTGCGGCGGATCGCGTCGATCTTGGTGGCAAGCATCGCCCCTGAGATCTCAGCCATCTTCAGAGAGAACGCCCCGCCGAACCCGCAGCACTCATCCATCCCGTCCAGCGGGACATACTCCAGCGCCCGTACCGCCTGCAGCAGACGGAGGGGCTCATCCCGCAGGTGCAGTTCCCGGAAGCCGTGGCAGGAGGCCAGATAGGTGACACGCCCCCGGAAGGTGGCTCCCACATCGCTGACGCCCAACCGGCGGACGAGGAACTCCGTGAGCTCGTAGGTACGTGCCGCCACCTCGTGGGCCTGGGTCTGGAGCGCGGGCTCGTCTGCGAACAGCGTGGGATAGAAGTGCCGCACCATCGTCACACACGAGCCGGAGGGAGCCACCACGGCCTCACTGTCCGCGAAGACCTGCAGATGGTAGCGGGCGATCCGCCGCGCTTCTTCCCAGAAGCCATCGTTGAAAGGCAACTGCCCGCAGCAGGTTTGAGCGCGGGGGACATCGACCTCCAGGCCGGCCCGGCGCAGGACCCGGATCGTGCTCCGGGCCACCTGGGGGAAGAGATGGTCGACCAGGCAGGTGGTGAAGAGCGCCACGCGCGTCATGACCGTAATGGTATACTACCCGACGTTCGGCCCCCATCGTCCAGCCCGGCCTAGGACGCCGGTCTTTCAAGCCGGAAACGCGGGTTCGAATCCCGCTGGGGGCACCACCCGGCCTCGTCGGTTGCAATGCTTCCACCCGACCTCCTATACTTCACCGTAAGACGCTGCCAACATAGATCTGGCGGAACAGTGGCCTCGGGAGTCTTCGTCATTTTCTAAGGAGGTGGGTGGGGAGTGAGCGACGAGAAGCAAGAGAAGTGGATACGGGTGTCGGAGACCCGATGGAGGCGAGTCTCCAGGCGGGAGTTCCTCAGGCTCGCAGCCGCCGGGGCGGCCGGCGCGGGGATGGTGGCGACCGGGATCGGCTCGCTGTTCAGGGGGCCGTACATCGTTCACGCGCAGCCACGGGCGCTGCGCATCATGACGTGGGCGCATTTCGTGCCCTGGGCCTACCATTCCTGGTTCGATGGCTTCGCCTTCGCGTGGGGCAGAAGCAAAGGCGTCGATGTGACCGTCGACCGCGTTTCCTTCGCGGACATCGTGCCGCGGGCCACGGCCGAGGTGGCGGCGCAGACAGGGCACGACCTCTACTTCTTCATCGCGCCCCCCTCCCAGTTTGAGCCTCAGGTGCTAGATCTGGCCG
>JANONS010000251.1:0-1526 GCA_031420915.1 Armatimonadota bacterium | reverse complement strand
GGCCTCCTCGTCGCGGACAACGCGCTGCTCGGCGGGGAGGTAAGCCCCCAGATGCCTGGCGGCCACTGGTCGGCGGACGACCGCGAGGGGATCCGCCGGTACAACGCCCTGGCGTTCGGCCACCCCGCCCTCAACTCCGTGCTCCTTCCCCTGCGCGACGGGCTGACGCTCAGCCTGAAGAGGTAGTCAGGGGGGATGACTGCGCTAACCGCACCCGGCACATGACTGAGCGCCTCTTTCATCAGGATGCCTATCTCCGCGAGTTTCACGCGCGTGTTGTGGGGACGTACGGGGATGAGGGTATGGTGGAACTGGACCGCACCGCCTTCTATGCCACTGCCGGTGGGCAGCCCTACGACACCGGGGTCCTGGACGGCCTGCGCGTCATCGAGGTTATCGACGAGGGAGAGCGGATCCTGCACCGCCTGGCCCTCGGCGCAACGTCTGTCGAGGCGCTTGTGGGCCAGCAGGTCACGGGCCGCATCGATTGGGACCGCCGGTTCGACCACATGCAGCAGCACACCGGTCAGCACATCCTCTCCCAGGCGGCCCTGCGGGTGCTGAACGCCGAAACCTTCGCCGCTCACCTGGGCTTCGGACGCTGCACCATGGACCTCAGCGTGGCAGCGTTCACCGCCGAGGAGGCGGCGCGGGTGGAAGACGCCGCCAACGCCGTCGTCATGGAGAGCCGTCAGGTCCGGATCCACAACGTCGAGGAAGCGGAGGTCGGGCGGCTGGGGCTGCGCCGGCCACCGAAGAAGACGGGGACCATTCGGGTCGTGGAGATCGAGGAGTTCGATCGCTCCGCCTGCGGCGGCACTCACGTGCGGATGACCGGAGAGGTCGGCGTGATCGCCATCACCGGTTGGGAGCGGTACAAGGGCGGCACGCGGGTCGAGTTCCTCTGCGGGTGGCGGGCGGTGCGGGACCACCGGTGGAAAACCCAGACCCTCATGGACCTCAGCCGCGCGTTCTCCGTGGGAGCGCGCGAGGTGGGCGAGGCGGCGGCACGCCTGGCGGCGCGGGGGCGGGTGGCCTCGCGCCGCGCGGCGGAGGCCTTGCCGCGGTTGGGCGCCCTGGAAGCCGACGGGCGCCGCCGCGAACTGACGCTGCCCGGGGTGGTGACGGAGGTGTTTGTCGGGCGTCGCGACCCCGAGGAGGTCCGCGCTGGCCCAGGCGCTCGTCCGGCCCGGCGGGCTGATTGTGCTCCTTGGGGCTGATGCCGGGCGTCTGGTGTTTGCCCGTTCTGCGGACGTCGCCCTCGACGTCACCGCCCTCCTGCGCCGGATCACGGAGCGCTTCGGAGGGCGAGGCGGTGGACGGCCGGATCTCGCCCAGGGCAGTGTCGCCGAAGGCGCCGACCTCAGCGCGGTCCTCGACACGGCCCGTGCGTGGGCGGAGGAGGGGCTGGCCGGTGCCTGAGATCCTTCCGGCGCGGCCCGGGACATCCTGGCTCGCGGATTTTTAAGGAGGGATGACAATGATCCTCGGTGTGCAGGACATCTACTACTATGTGCAGGACATGG
>JANONS010000250.1:0-5433 GCA_031420915.1 Armatimonadota bacterium | reverse complement strand
ACGCTGGTGAAACAGGCGGCGAAGGTGCTGGAGGCGGATGTCCAGATCGTCTCCCTGGAACCCCACGGGCTGCTGGATATCCTGGATAACATCCTGCTGGTCGGGGAACTGACGGGGACGAACGGACGGGCGCAAGCCCTGACGGAGCGGCTGCGGGCTCGGATCGACCGCGTGCGCACGCTGGCTGTGGGAACCAGTCGCCCGCGGGTGGCGTGTCTCGAGTGGCTGGATCCGATCTACGCGGCCGGGCACTGGGTGCCCGAGATGGTCGCCATCGCCGGCGGCGATGATCTCCTGGGGCGAGCGCGCGAGCCGTCATTCGTGGTGGAGTGGGAGGCTGTGTGCAGCGCCGAGCCGGAGGTGGTCGTCCTCATGCCCTGCGGCTTCGACGTTCCCCGCACACGGCAGGAGCTCTCGCTCCTGACCACGCGCCCGGGGTGGGAGTCGCTCCCAGCCGTCCGGGCCGGCCGTGTCTACCTCACGGATGCCTCTGCGTACTTCAACCGCCCGGGCCCGCGGATCGTCACCGGGTTGGAGATTCTGGCTGCGATCCTTCACCCGGAGACCTTCGCATTCGATCTGCCTCCGGGGGCGATGGCGCGGGTCGCCTAGATCCGCACGTCGATGATCGCCGAGACCCCTACGCCGACGACGCGACGCAGGCGCTTCCACGGCTCCAGGCTGTCCACCGGGACGAGGGCGCGGATCTGCCACACATCCTGGAAGTTGGCGTCGAGCGCCGCGACCGCCTGAACCCGCTCCACCGCGCGCTTCGGCCCGGACACCTGGGCCGCCCCGACCGTGGCCCGGCCGGGCGTGCCGATGCCGATCGAGATACTCAGAATGGGTACCACCTTGGTCGTCTCCTGCGTCTCAGCATCCCGCGCCTGCAGCAGGTTATTGATGAACCCATTAATCTGCGGCGCAAACGCTTTGACGGCGGCACCGATCCCAATCGTCTTGATAAGCGTCCAGACATCCTGCGCGTAGACGCCGGCCGTTCCTCCCAGCAACATCACGGCGAGGAACAACGCGGCGAGCCTCACTCTCCACATGTGGATCCCTCCTTCGTGGTCATTCACTAAGTAAACGAAACCGGGTGGGTCCTGAGTTCTCTTGGGGAGGGGGTCACCCCTCGAGGGTCACGGGTACCACTGTTTCAGCCAGCCGCGCAGCATCTTCGCCTCCTGGCCGTCTACACGGATGACCTCCTGGGCGAGTGACTGGATCTCCGGCCGGCTCCCCTTCGTGACGGCCAGCCGGCTCATTGCAACATTCCCATCGAAGTGCGCGATCAGAAACGACATGTAGGTCCGCTCAAGCGCCGCGCCCCGTAGGGTCCGGATCTTTTTCACCGTGGCCGTCATGACCCCGACATTCCGTTGTCCAGGCGTGGCTCCCGCGGCCTGGAGCCGGACCAGCATCAGACGGACCTGCGCGTTCTTGCGTTCGATCATCCCCTGATTCCACCGCAGGAGTTCGGTGTGGTCGGCATAGAGGGTCGCGGTCAGGGCGACCTCGACCGCCTCCTCGTGGCGCGGGATCAACACCCGCATGTACGCCACATCGAATGCCCGCCCGCTGAGGCGGGCCAGCGAAGCCAGCGCGGGATCCGGGGCAGGGGAGGGGCCGGCGGCGAGCGGAGTGGCGACAAGCACGAGCAGCGCGACGATCCAGATCCGCATGATGCACCTCAAGTGGAGACAATGTGTGGGCGTTCGGGGCCGCTCAGGAGGAGTAATTCGCCAATCTCGGCAGGATTCCTTGAAAGGTGACCAGAAGTCCCCGGTATCCGCAGAGGCGCCGCGCGATGACCTTCTCCGATCTCACCCCCATGATGCGGCAGTACCACGAACTGAAGTCCCGTCTCCCTGGGACCCTGCTGCTCTTCCGGCTCGGCGACTTCTACGAACTCTTCTACGACGACGCCGAGATCGCCGCTCGCGAACTAGAGATTACCCTTACGTCCCGCGAGGTGGGCAAAGGACGGCGAATTCCGATGTGCGGCGTCCCCCATCACGCCGTGATGGGATACGTGGCACGCCTGGTGGAACGGGGCTACCGGGTGGCGCTGTGTGATCAGACGGAGGACCCCAAACATGCGCGGGGGCTGGTGCGCCGGGAAGTCATCCGGATCATCACGCCGGGCACGGTGATGGACGAGTCGCTCCTGCCTCCCCGGACCAGCGCCTACCTGTGCGCTCTGGCCCGCGATGAGTCCCGATGGGGTCTCGCCACCGTGGATCTCTCCACAGGAGAGTTCATCGTCACCGAGGTGGCCGAGGAGAACCGGGCGCGCCTGATGGAGGAACTGGTCCGGCTGGAACCACGGGAGGTCCTGGTGGGACCCGCGGACGCAGAGGACCTCCGGCCCGGTCTCGCGCCTTATCACGTGACGACGGTCGAGGCGTGGCGGTGCGACCCCGTGCTGGCGAGGCGGACGCTGGTGGAGCATTTCCGCGTGCAGAGTCTGGAAGGTTTTGGCTGCGCGGACCTCCGCGCGGCCACGAGCGCAGCGGGTGTGCTCCTCGGATACCTGCAGCAGACGCAGCTGAGCCCGCTGGACCACCTGCGCGGCCTGCGCACATATTCTCTCGACCACTATCTCGTCCTAGATGAAGGCACGCGGCGGCACCTGGAGATCCTGCGTAACCAGCGCGATGGCACCACCAGGCACACGCTGCTCGACCTGCTCGACCGCACCGTCACCGCGATGGGCGGCCGCCTGCTGCGCGCTTGGCTCGGGCAGCCGCTGCGAGACCCGAAGGCCATCACCGCGCGATTGGACGCGGTGGAGGATCTCATCCGGCAGCCCGCGCTCCGCAGCGCGGTGCGCACCGCCCTGCGCCCGATCGCCGATCTTCCGCGCCTCGTCGGCCGCATCGGCCACGCCTCTGCGACTCCCCGCGATCTCGTTGCCCTGCGCGCCTCCCTCGAACGCCTCCCGGCGCTCCGGGAAGCAATGGGGGAGGGGACCGCGGACCGCCTCCGGCTGCTCGCATCACAGGTGGGCTCTCATGAGGAGGTAGCGACCCTCATCCAGCGGGCGATCGTCGATGATCCACCGCCGACCGTCCGAGACGGCGGCGTGATCCGCGATGGGTATGACGCCGACCTGGATCGACTGCGGATGGCGGCGCGCGACGGCAAGCGCTGGATTGCGGATCTCGAGACCGCGGAGCGGGAGCGGACCGGCATCAAATCGCTGCGGGTCGGCTTCAACAAGGTCTTCGGCTACTATATCGAGGTCTCGAAGCCCAACCTCAAACTCGTCCCCGGCGCCTACATCCGCAAGCAAACGCTGGCGAACGCGGAGCGCTTCATCACCGGCGAGATGAAAGAGCGGGAGGCGCAGATCCTCGGCGCGGAAGAGCAGATGGCGGAGATCGAGACACGCCTGTTCACCGCGGTGAGGGACGCGGTGGCGCGGCACGCCGGAGCGATCCAGCAGACGGCGGCGGCGCTGGCGGAATGGGATGTGCTGGCCGCCCTGGCGGAGGTGGCGGAGGCAAGGGGGTACGTCCGGCCCGCCCTGACCGACGAATCGGTGCTGCGTGCACGCGCCGCGCGCCACCCCGTCGTGGAGGCCGCTCTGCCAGCCGGGGCCTTCGTCCCCAACGACCTCGACCTCGATGTGGATGACCGCGCGATCCTAATCGTCACCGGCCCGAACATGGCGGGCAAGAGCGTGTACTGCCGCCAAGCGGCCCTGCTGGTGATCCTGGCGCAGATCGGGTCGTTCGTCCCGGCGGAGAGCGCGACTGTCGGGATCGCCGATCGGGTCTTCGCGCGTGTCGGCGCCACCGACGATACGGCGATGGGACGCAGCACCTTCCTGGTGGAGATGCAGGAGACCGCGAGCATCCTGCACAACGCCACCCGAGCCAGCCTGATCATCCTCGACGAGGTCGGCCGTGGGACCAGCACCTACGATGGGATGAGTCTGGCCTGGGCGGTCGTCGAGTATCTGCACGACCAGATCGGGGCCCGAACCCTCTTCGCCACCCACTTCCATGAACTCACCGAACTGGGCTCCCTGGTGCCGCGCGTCCACAACGTGAATTGTATTGTCCAGGAGCAAGGGGAGGAGGTGGTCTTCCTCCACCGCGTTGCCCCCGGGGCGGCGGATCGCTCCTACGGCATCCACGTGGCCCGCCTGGCGGGGATCCCCCAGCCGGTGATCGATCACGCCCGCCGGGTGCTCACCCACCTGGAGGCGGCATCTGTTGGCCCCGCATCGGATCGCCCCGCGCCTTCTGGCCAGGCGCCGGAACGTGTCCCGGCCCCGCTGCCGGGGCGGGCGCGAGGCGCCTTGCAGATCTCGCTGCCGCTTTCGGCCCCCTCGGTGATCGAAGAGGAGCTGCTCGCCCTCTCAGTGGAGAACATGTCACCGCTGGAAGCGCTCACCCGCCTCTCGGAACTGCGCGAGCGGGTGCGGGCCGCCCGTAGCAGCCCGCCGGAGCGGCCGCGGGACAAGCGGGTCCAATGAGGCGCATTCTCCTCCTGGACCGCGCCGTCGCCGACCGGATCGCCGCCGGGGAGGTGGTGGAGCGCCCGGCCTCGGTGGTCAAGGAACTGGTCGAGAATAGCCTGGACGCGGGCGCGCGCACCATCACCGTGGAAATCGAGCAGGCGGGCCTGCGTCTGATCCGCGTCAGCGACGATGGCGGGGGGATGGTGCCCGAGGATGCACCGCTTTCGGTGCGGCGCTTCGCGACCAGCAAGATTGCGACGGCGGAGGACCTCGAGCGCGTTGCGACCTATGGTTTTCGGGGCGAGGCCCTGCCGAGCATCGCCGCGGTCAGCCGGCTGGAGCTGGCCACGCGCCCGGCGGACGCCGAGAGTGGCACGCGCGTCTCCGTCGCGGGCGGCGCGCCCCCCGTGGTGACCGCAGCCGGCGCCGCCCCCGGCACACTCGTGACCGTCAGGGATCTTTTCTTTAACACCCCCGCGCGGCGAAAGTTCCTGAAGTCCCCCGCGCGCGAGTTTGCCCTGATCACTGAGGCGTTGCAGCGGCTCTCTCTCGCCGCCCCCGAGGTCACCTTTCGCCTGCGCCACGAGGGACGGGAGGTGCTGATCTATCCGGCGGCTGCCCCACAGGAGCGGCTGGCGCAGGTCCTGGGGAGGGATCTGGCCGGCGCGATGGCTCCGGTCCAGGGTGGGAGTGCGGCCCCCGGGGGGATCATCGTTACCGGGTGGGCGGTGCGGCCGGAGCGGGCGCGACCCACGCGGACACTCGACTATCTCTTCGTCAACTCTCGGCCGATCCAGAGCCGTTTGGTTTCGCGCGCCGTTCTCCAGGGGTATGCGGAGCTGCTCCCGGCCGGGTACTTTCCGGTCGCCGTGATCTCCCTGGACCTCGATCCCGCGTCCCTGGACGTGAACATCCACCCGCGCAAGCTGGAGGTGCGCTTCAGCGATGAGCATCGGCTC
>JANONS010000249.1:0-1779 GCA_031420915.1 Armatimonadota bacterium | reverse complement strand
CGCGGGAGCCGTTTCCCCGCTTGGTGAACCGGTCGATCCTGGAGGTGCTGGTCCGGTCCGTCACCACCGGGTTCGGCGCGATCATCGCCCTGCTGATCATCTATTTCTTTGGCGGCCCGACGATCCGGGACTTCATCATGGGGCTGGGGGTGGGCGTCATCACCGGGACCTACTCGTCGATCTTCGTGGCCAGCCCCATTCTGGTCGAGTGGCACAACTGGAGCGAGCGGCGGCACGGGCGTCCCGCGCCGGAGGCGGGCGAGCCCACCCCGCCGCTCCCCGAGATGGTCACGGTTGGATCTAATCCCGCCAGCGCTTCGCGGCGCCGCCGCAACCGGCGCAGGAGGTAAGGAGCCGTGCGGGGGGTGCTGCTCACCGCGCTCGTGCTGCTGCTGCTCGTGGCGGCCTTCGCCTATCAGAACCGCCAGGACGTCACGGTCACCATTATCTTTTGGACCTGGACCACGACGCTGGCGCTGGCGATGATTGCCGCCGACGTCCTGGGCGCCTTGGTCGTCTACATCGCCGGCCTTCTCTCGCACCGGGGCCTGCGGGCCCGCCTTCGCGCGTCGGAGCAGCGCCTCGCGGAGTGGGAACGAGAGCGAACGGTTCAGTCCTCCACCGAGGGGACCCGGCGCGTGTGACCGGCACAGTCTTTCCCCCGGCCCGCTGGATCCTCCGCCCACCCGATACTGAACGCGCTGCCTCCCTGGCCGGGAGCCTCACCCTCAGCCTGCCCGCCGCGCAGGTGCTCCTCCATCGAGGCCTCGTTGATCCCGCATCAGCCGACCGGTTCCTCCGAGCCGACCTGGAAGATCTCAGCGATCCCGCGCTCCTCCTCGATCTCCCTCGGGCGGCGGCCCGCATCCTGCAGGCGGTACAGCGAGACGAACGGATCATCGTCTACGGTGACTATGACGCGGACGGCGTGACGGCCACGGCGATTCTGGTCCGGGGCCTGCGGGCGCTGGGCGGGGTGGTCGAGTTCTTCATTCCCCGTCGGCAGGTCGAGGGGTACGGTCTCCATGCGGAGGCGATCGCTCGGCTGGGAGGCCCCGGCCTTCTCATTGCGGCGGACTGCGGTATCACCGCGACGGCTGAGGTGGCACTCGCCCGCGCGGGCGATCTCGACGTCATCATCCTGGATCATCACGAGCCGCCCGCAACGCTCCCGCCGGCCCTCGCCGTGGTAGGGCCCAAGCGGGTGGACCAGCCACCGGTGACGCCGTTCGCCGCCTGCGGGCTCGCCTATCAGACGGTCCGCGCGGTTTGGCGCCTGGCGGGACGGACGGAAGAGCCGGAGGACCTGCTGGACCTGGCAGGCCTCGGCACGATCGCCGACGTCGTCCCGCTGGTGGGCGACAACCGGATCATCGCCAGGCAGGGGCTGCGGCGTATGACCCAGGCCCCGTCCGTGGGTATCGCCGCCCTCATGCGGGAGGCGGAGGTCACCGGAGCGGTCCGCGCGCGCGACGTCGGCTTTGCCCTGGCCCCCCGGTTGAACGCCGCGGGGCGGCTGGGAGATGCGCGCGTGGCGGTCACCCTGCTGCTCACGGAGGATCCCGCTCTGGCCGCCCAAGTGGCGCAGCACCTCGATCGGGAGAACCGGCAGCGGCAAGAGGTGACCGAGCGGGTCATGGCCGAGGCGGCGGCGCGGGTGGAAGAAGCGGGGTGGGGCCGGGATCCTGCGCTGGTGCTGGCCGGGGAGGGGTGGCATCCTGGCGTGATCGGGATCGTCGCGTCCCATCTCAAAGAACGCTACGGCCGCCCCGTGGTGGT